>JBFHPI010000090.1:0-9451 GCA_041592855.1 Pseudomonas sp. | reverse complement strand
TTTGCATATCCACTCGAGCGTCTTCAGCCATTGCATCAGGCCACTCATCCTCGACCAACAAGCCCGCACCGCCACGACCACCACCGGCCTCATCCCCCTGACCTTGCCAGCCGCGGCTGAGGGACTGGTCGGAAACGCTGGCGTCCAGCAGACTCATACCCTGCTGCCCGAGCATCTCACGCAAGCGATTCATCTGCGCTTCCAGAGCATCACGCACGTTGGCATTGGGGCTGGCGAAGGTCACCTGGGTCTGATCCTGATTGACGCTGATGCGCACCTCAAGACGCCCGAGCTCGGCCGGATCCAGCTGAATCTCCGCTGATTTGAGGTTCTGGCTGGACATCAGCATCACCCGATCCACCACCGCCTCACTCCAGCCACCCTGCTGCATGGCCACAGGCTGCCCAAGCAAGGGGGCACTGCGTAGGTGCCCCTGCTGGGCAATTGCCTCACTCAGGCTGCTGAGCTTACTGACGAACTGCTCGGGGCTGATATCCGTAGCCCCCTCCTTGGCCACCTGCAAGGCCTTGATGCTGAACTTTCCAAGCTGCAACTCAGACAGGTCGACACCCGCATTATCGGCCTTGACCTGCGCTACCGCGGCCAATCCGGGGGCCAGGGTTGTGCCACTGGCCTGCGCAGCCTTGACCGCATGAGCCACGGCAGAGGCCTGCTCTGCCGGCTGCTTATCCTGCTGGCCCAGCGCCAGGGCCATACGTACACCCGGCAACTGATTCAAGGCATCGATTTCAGGGTCAGAGCTGGCTTCGGTCATGCTGGCAGGCCCCGAACTGATGAGACTGACAGGCGACTGGATCACAGGCTGCGCCAGTTCCAGCGGCTCAGTATCGTCAAGCAATGGCGTCTCGACTCCTTCCACCGGCGGCGCCAGTTCGCCCGTCATACCCAGTAGCAGCAAGGGATCCAGCCCCCCCGACTCGGCCGGTAATGACTCCGGCAAGCTATTGCCGCTATCGGCAACCAAGGGTTCTGCGGCGGCATCGTCCATGGCCTGAGCGCCGTCAGCCGGAGCGGTTTCACGGTCATCTCGAACAGCTCGCTCGGACTTGTCGGAGCGTTCAAGCGCCTTGCTCTGGCGCTCTCTGGCATACACCTGGGAGAACTCCGAAGCCTTGCCCCTGCTGGGCTCGGCGGTTTTTTCCGGCGCCTTGCTGGGAGTGGCTTTAGACTTGATCTCAGGCGCGGGCCTGAGCAGCATATCGGGGGCAACGGACATGGATGCTCTCCGTTCGGGGTTGGTCGTGCGGAGACTTTTGCAAGGGGCGGGCCAATTTCATGGATGACTGGAACTGGCGCCAGTCAGAACGCGCCACCTGGTCAGCGGCGATAACGCTGGCGCTCGGACTTCAGCAGGATGCGCACGATGGCGAACTCACGCTCGATCTGCTCCAGCAATTCGGGGGCCAGCTCAAGCTGCTCACGGCGCCCAACTTCTTCCAGCTGTTTACAGAGGTCCGATAGCAGCAAAGCGCCCATATTGCTGCAACTGCCCTTGAAACTGTGCGCCGCCAGGCGCAGATTCTGCGCATCCGCAGCCTGCTCGGCCTTGCGCAGCACCAGTAGACGCTCTTCGGAGTCGAGTACAAAGGTATCCAGCAGAACCGGATATTCATCCTCCATCACATCCTGCAAGGCGGCCAGTACGGCACTATCGAGATGAATATCGGACAAAGGCTTACCCCCTGGAGATGGCGCCCGGATTATGCCTCAGACGACCAGGAAAACTCCACGCTGATGCCCCGTCCGTCCGCCGAGCCGCTACAGCGCTCGCTGAGTTGGCGAATCAGCGCCAGCCCCCGACCACTGAGCCCATCCAGACGCATTTCGCGCAGGATAAGGGCCTGAGCATCGAAACCCTTGCCACTGTCTTCCACGGTAATCACCAGACGCCCCCCCTCTCCGTCTGGCAAAAGCTGCAGGTGAAAGCGCACATAGCCCTCGCGCAATTGCAGCAAGCGCTCACTGCGCTGGCGGTAATACTCGGCGAAGCCCTCGGCATCCTGCTTCAATTGCGAATCCAGCCCCAGCACACCATGCTCCAGGGCGTTGGAATAAAGCTCGGCCAGCACAGTGTAGAGGGCGCCGCCCTGGGGCCTTAAACCCTGCACTTCCAGCAGCAACTGCAACAAAAACGGCATCGGGTTGAAGTGGCGCAGGGTTTCCCCACGAAATTCGAAGCTGGCCGACCAATCGAGCAGATGACTCTGCCCATTATCGGCGAAAGCCAACGGCGGCCGATTGAGCTGACGCTCCTCCACCAGGCTGACTTCCACCAGGCTGACATCGTCCTGCTGCTGACCACTGAAGTCATGCAGGGCCTGCTGGATTTGATCGAGCAAGTCCGCTGCCGAGGGGTTGGCGTCCAATACTTGCAGCAGGCGGGCCTCGCCGAACAGCTCCTGCTGAGCATCGCAGGCCTCCAGCACACCATCGGAGAGGAGAAAGATGCGATCCCCCACAGCCAGGGGATACACCTCACAGCTGTCATTGAAGGCAGCCGGCTCCAGCACCCCCAAGGGCAGATGCCGGGAGACCAGGGCGCTACGCGGCCCCTCCTGACGCAGCAGGTAGCCATCCGGCAACCCGCCGTTCCACACCTCCACCTCCTGACGCTGGAAACTGACGTTGAGCAACGCGGCGCAACAAAACACCCCACGCGGCAGGATATGCCTGAGTTTGGCATTCAGTTCGCGGAGAATGTCGGTCAGTCCATAACCCTTGGCGGTCATCCCATAGAAGACTTCGGCCAGGGGCATGGCGCCAATCGCTGCAGGCAGGCCATGACCGGTAAAGTCGCCGAGCAGCACATGCATGCCCCCGGAAGGCTTGTAGGCGGCCAACAGCAGATCACCGTTGAATACCGCATAGGGCGACTGCAGGTAACGGATGTTAGGCGCATCCAGGCACCCCGAATGGGCAACCTTGTCGAATACCGCCTTGGCCACGCGCTGCTCGTTGAGCAGGTGCTCGTTGTGCTTGGCGATCAGGTCTCGCTGCTGCAGCACGGTATCCTGCAGCCGACGCAGACGATCCATGGCCTTGATCTTGGCGTCGAGGATGATGCGGTTATAGGGTTTGGCGAGAAAGTCGTCACCACCGGCCTCCAGACACCGCACCAGGGCCTCGCCCTCGCTGAGAGAGGTGAGAAAGATGATCGGCACCAGGGACTCGCCGGCCAGCTGCTTGATCCGTCGCGCTGCCTCGAAGCCGTCCATCACTGGCATCAGGGCATCCATCAGCACCAGCTGTGGACGCTCCTGCTCAAATAACGCAAGGGCCTCAAGACCATTGCTGGCGGTGAGTACGCGGTGCCCCTGGCGACTGACGATAGTCGACAGCAGCATGCGGTCGGCGGCGCTGTCCTCGGCGATCAGAATGGACAAGCGCTCGGGCATGGACTGAACCTCGCGTCAGGCGATCTGGAACAGCTGCTCGAAATTCGAGATGGCAAGAATCTTGCGCACATCAGGTTTGCAGTTGAGCAGGCGGATCTGCGCACCATCACCGCCAGCATGGTCACGCAGCAACAGCAGCATGCCGAGAGCCGAGCTGTCCAGGTAGGTGGTGTCCTTGAGGTCGATCACGTAACTTTTGGGGGTGATGGCGACACGCTCATAGGCATTGCGAAACTCCTGATGAGCGCCGAAATCGAAGCGTCCTGCAATCACAATGGTCAACTCATGCCCGTCGGACGAGGGCAGCGAGGTGATAGTCATGAAATTCTCCTGATCAACGATAAAGCCGAGCCGGACAACAGTTCAGCGCATAGCATCAAGATGTAGCACTCCGCAGCCCTGGCAGCAACTGCTGTTACCCGCGCGACTCACACCGCGGCACGGTGAAAAGGCTTTAGCGACTCAGCGAGTCGCCCTCCGATAGCCGCTGCGACAACTCGTCGAGCAGTTTCTGCTCGCGCTTATCCTCGGCCAGGCGCGCTTCATCCTGATAGCGCTTGACCAGTTTGCGCAGCCCCTCAAGACGGGCGTAGCGCTGCTGCCAGACCTCACGCACCTGCTGCATATTGCGTCGGTGCCATTCCAGGCTCTGCTGCTGCTGGCCGATGGCGGTTTCCAGTTGGGAGAGAAAGCGCTGGTAGTTCATCAGCCACTGCCCGGAAACCCCACGCTGACCCTCGGTGATCCACTGCTGCTGGTAGTCGCCACGATAGCGCTCCAAATCACCCAGTTGCACTTCTGCCTGGCGCACCAGCCCCTGGCAATGGCCCAGGCGCAGCGCCGCTTCACGCTCGGCGCGCTCGGCCATCTGGATCACCGGCAACAGCCGTGCCGCACGACTTTTTGACATGGCTTAAGCGCCAGCCGGGGCCTGATTGAGCGCAGCGGCCAGCAGCGCATGGCTGTTGTCCAGGCTCTCGTTATCCGCCAGCCCCTGACGCAGGTACTTGGCCATGGCCGGCTGCAGGGCAATGGCCAGATCAGTATCGGCGTCGCCGCCCGGCACATAGGCACCCACGCTGATCAGGTCACGACTCTGCTGGTAGCGCGACCATAGCTGCTTGAAGCGTTGCGCCAGACGCACATGCTCCTCGAACACCACCTGGGGCATGACCCGGCTAATCGAAGCCTCGATGTCGATGGCCGGATAGTGGCCCTCTTCGGCCAGGCGACGGGACAACACGATATGACCATCCAGCACCCCGCGGGCGGCATCGGCGATGGGGTCCTGCTGGTCATCGCCCTCACTGAGCACGGTGTAGAAGGCCGTAATCGAACCGCCACCCTCCTCCGCATTGCCGGCCCGCTCCACCAACTTGGGCAGTTTGGCGAATACAGAAGGTGGATAGCCTTTGGTCGCCGGCGGCTCGCCAATGGCCAGGGCTATCTCACGCTGGGCCTGGGCAAAGCGGGTCAGGGAATCCATCAGCAACAGGACATTCTTGCCCTTGTCACGAAAGTATTCGGCGATACGGGTGCAGTACATGGCCGCCCGCAAGCGCATCAAGGGCGCGTCGTCTGCGGGCGAGGCCACCACCACCGAACGCTCAAGCCCCTCGTCACCGAGAATCTCGTCGATAAATTCCTTGACCTCACGGCCCCGCTCACCGATCAGGCCGACCACGATGATGTCGGCCTCGGTAAACCGGGTCATCATGCCCAGCAGTACCGACTTGCCCACCCCGGTACCGGCAAACAGGCCCAGGCGCTGTCCACGCCCCACGGTCAGCAGCCCATTGATCGAGCGAATGCCCACATCCAGCGGTTCATTGATCGGATTGCGCTTGAGTGGGTTGATGGTCGGCCCATCCATCGGCACCCAATCCTCGGCCTTCATCCCGCCCTTGCCGTCAAGCGCGCGGCCTGTGCCATCCAGCACCCGACCAAGCATGGACATGCCCATGGGCAGGCGCCCGGTATCCGGCAGCGGCACCACCCGGGCGCCCGGGGCAATACCGGCCAGGCCGCCGACCGGCATCAGATAGATCTTGCCATTGGCAAAGCCCATCACCTCGGCTTCGACCTGCACCGGGTGATAGCTGTCATCGTTAATCACCAGGCAACGACTGCCCATGGCCGCGCGCAGCCCCTCAGCCTCAAGGGTCAGGCCGACCATGCGCAGCAAACGGCCTTCAACCACGGGTTTGGCGGGCAGGTTGATCGCCTCACGATAGACCGCCAGGCGTTTGCCCAGACTGGTGCGCTCAAGGCGCATGGTCATGCGCTCCGGCCGCGTCGAGATCAATTTGCATATCGGCTGATGGTGGATGAGTCAGTTGCTCGCGTTGCTGCTCGAACAACTGTTTCAGGGCCTGATGCAGGCGCGTTTCAACCGTTGCGTCGATACGGCTGACTTCCGTTTCCACACGACACCCTCCGGGCAACAGACTCTCATCCTCCAGGATACGCCAGCTCTCCTCATGACGTTCGCGTAGAGCCTTGATCATTTCAAAGTCCTGCGGGTTGAGGTGGATGCGAACATTGGACGTGCCCATGGGCAGGAGTTTGAGGGCCTCAGCAAGCACATGACGGATCTGGCTGGAATCCATCGTCAACTCACGCTGAATCACCTGGCGCGCCATCTGGCTGACCAGATCGACCATGGCGTTTTCCAGTTGCTGATCCTGCTCGGCAATAGGCTCGAATAAGTGCCGCATCAGTGCTTCAAGTCCACGCAGTTTGATGGCCAACTGAGCATCAGCCTCCTGCTTGGCTTTTAACTGACCAGCACGGAAACCGTCCTTCTCGCCCGTGGAAAATCCCTCGTTATAGGCATCCTGGCGGATGGCCTCGAGCTCCTCCAACGTCAGCGGCTTGACCTCTTCCAGAGGCACATCCTCGCTGGGCGCCGATGACTCCTCCTCTGCAGTCGCCTCGACATCGCCCTTCAACTCGACCACAGGCGCAGCAACGACCTCGCCTTCAGGGTCAAAACTGGGCAAAGCCCAGCGATCGAAGGTACTGACGTCCTTGGCCCGGATCAGCTCGCTGGGGGCTTCTTTATCGGCCATTTAAACCATCTCTTCGCCGCCCTTGCCGCCGAGCACGATCTCTCCGGCTTCGGCCATGCGGCGGGCAATGGTGAGAATTTCCTTCTGCGCTGACTCCACATCGCTGACCCGCACCGGGCCCTTGGCTTCCAGATCGTCACGCAACAACTCGGCTGCGCGCTTGGACATATTCTTGAACACCTTCTCCTTGATGGCCTCATCGGCCCCCTTGAGGGCCAGCACCAGCACATCGCTGGAGACTTCGCGCAGCAGCGCCTGAATACCGCGGTCGTCGACATCGGCCAGGTTGTCGAAGACGAACATCAGGTCTTCGATCTGACTGGACAGGTCCTCGTCCACTTCGCGGATCGAATCCATCAACTGACCTTCGATGGAACTATCGAGGAAGTTCATGATATCGGCAGCACGCTTGACCCCGCCCAACGCCGCGCGAGTGGTGCTGGCACTGCCGGAGAACTGCTTCTCGAGAATCTGGTTGAGTTCCTTGAGCGCCGCTGGCTGTACCGTATTAAGCGAAGACACGCGCAGCACAATATCCAGACGCACCTTGTGATCGAAGTGACTGAGCACCTCGCCGGCCTGATCAGGGTCGAGATAGGCCACGACGATGGCCTGGATCTGCGGGTGCTCGTAGCGGATCACATCGGCCACGGCGCGCGGCTCCATCCACTTCAGGCTGTCCAGGCCACTGGTGCTGCCGCCGAGGAGGATGCGGTCGATCAGGTTACCGGCCTTGTCCTCACCCAAAGCCGCAGTGAGCATCTTGCGGATATACCCGTCAGCACCCACACCCAGGCTGGTCTGATCGCCGACGATATCAACGAATTCCCCCATCACATGTTCAACCTGCTCGCGCTGGATATTGCGCATGCCGGCCATGGCCACGCCAACCCGCTGCACCTCCTTGGGCCCGAGATGACGCAACACCTGAGCGGCATCGGTTTCACCGAGGGACAGCAGCAGAATGGCAGCCTTGTCGACCTTGGTCAGCTTAGCGGCGGTTCGATTCTCACTCATCGGCGTTGATCCACTCTTTAACTACCTGAGCAACACGGCCCGGATCCTCGGCCACCAGATTCTTGATGGCGTTCAATTGTGCATCATACCCCTCGCTCGGGCTCGGCAGGAGGATGCTTTGCGGACCACCGAGGCTCACTCTGTCTTCGGCCAGATCGCCACCCAGACCGCCCAGGCCGCCCATATCACCTAGTTCGACATCCCTCGCGCCACCAGCCAACTCCTTGCCTTTGCCGCTTGTGATGTTATTGAGCACAGGACGCAGTACGCCGAACACCAGCACCAGGATAAACAGCACACCCAGCACCTGCTTGACGATGTCCCAGAACCAGGGCTGGGTGTAGAAAGGAATCTCGAACACCTCCTCGCTGACAGCATCGGAGAACGGCGTATTGATCACGCTGACGCTGTCGCCACGGCTCGCATCGAAGCCCACCGAGTCCTGTACCAGACGGGTGAACCGGGCCAGGTCGTCGGCACTCCAGGGCTGACGTGAGGTGGCTCCGGTGGCCGGATCGATCCGCACCTGGTCGTCCACCACCACGGCCACGGACAGCCGGCGCAGGCGCCCCTGCTGCTGCTTGGTGTAGCTGATGGAGCGATCCAGTTCAAAATTGCGGGTGGACTGCTCGCGCTTGTCGGCCGGGTAAGGCGCCAACATGGGCAATCCGGTAGCCGGATCAAAGATCTGCTCACCATTGGCCGCCAACAACGGCTGACCTGGCGGTATGGCTCCTGCGGCGGCACCAGCGCCCCCAGCCTGCTCCGGGGCATTGGCGGCACCCGGTGGCTGATTGGCCAGTGCCCCCGGCACGCCCTGAGGCGGCAGACTGCTGGTGCGCTGTTCGTTAACCTGCTGCTCACTGCGCAGTGCCGGCTGATCCGGATTGAACATCTCAGAAGTGGACTCCACCGAGCTGAAATCCACGTCGGCTGATACTTCTGCCTTATAGCGCCCGGCGCCCAGTACCGGCTGAAGAATATTGTGCACACGCTGGGTAAACAGGCTTTCCATGCGCCGACTGTAATCAAACTGCTTGCCGGCCATGGTCAGCTCGGACATTTCCTGCACATCGGAGAGCAAGGTGCCTTTCTGATCCACCACCGTGACCTGCTCTTTCGACATTTCAGGCACACTGCTGGCCACCAGATTGACGATGGCCATCACCTGGCTCGGCTCCAGACCGCGACCCGGAAAAAGCTCAACCAGTACCGAGGCACTGGGCTTGCGCTCATCCCGGACAAACACCGAACTCTTTGGAATAGCCAGGTGTACCCGCGCGGCCTTGACGTTGTTCAGGCTCGATACGGTGCGCGCCAGTTCACCTTCGAGGCCGCGGCGATAGCGGGTTGCCTCCATAAACTGACTGGTGCCCAGGCCCTGCTCTTTATCGAGAATCTCGAACCCAACGCTGCTGTCAGTGGGCGCCACCCCGGCAGCGGCCAAACGCATGCGCGCCGTGGCCAGGTCATCGGCCTTGACCAGCAGGGCGCCGGAGTTGGGCTCGACGGTGTATTTGATATTGGCGGCAGACAGGGTCTCCATGACCTGAGTGGCATCCATACCATTGAGGCTGCCATAGAGCGGGCGGTAGTCCGGCTGCTGGGACCAGAGCACGACGGCAAAACCTATTGCCACACTGGCAGCCAGACCGACCAATAGCCCGAGCTGGCGTAGCATTGTCATTTCTGACAGGTTTTCCAGAAAGCTGAGCCCCAGCAAGGGCTTCCTCACAGCGTCCGTGGTGGCAGGCATCTTTGCAGCGACGGCTTCAGCCATGATTTATTCCACCCTTAAACCGGCATCTGCATGATGTCTTGATAGGCCTGAACCAGCTTGTTGCGCACCTGGGTCATGGCCTGCATCGACACGCTGGATTTCTGCGCCGCGATCATCACATCGGTGAGGTCCACGCCGCTCTGACCCATTTCGAACGCGGTGGCCAA
>JBFHPI010000089.1:0-9488 GCA_041592855.1 Pseudomonas sp. | reverse complement strand
GGCCGCGAGCGTCCGCGCCATCGTTTTGTCGGTGGCGTGGTGCCGGAGCATCTGACCGAGTTGGGTCTGGAGCTGAAAAAGGGCTTTTCAAAACTCAATGATCTGTTCACCAGCGTCACCGAACTGCTCAAGGAAGCCATGGACGGTGAGGGTGCCAACGGCATTGCCAGCCACCAGGCCGAGGAGTGGTACCCGCTGTTCGGCAGCCTGCTGGCGCGGGCCAAGGGCAACTGGGAGCTGTGGCTGGCCTTTACTGCCGAAGACCCGGAGGAAAGCCCACCCATGGCGCGCTGGCTGACCCTGGCCGAGAGCGGCGCGCTGTTCGATATCGAGGTCAACGCCAGCCCGATCCTGGCCGCCGAGACCCTGCGGCGTAACCTGTGGAATGTGGCCCATGGCGCCCTGGTGACCTCGGCTACTCTGACCGCCCTGGGCACCTTCGAGCGCTACCGCATGCGTGCCGGGCTGCCCAAGGTGGCGGTGACCGCCGTGGTGCCCAGCCCCTTCCACCACGCCGATGCCGGCGTGCTGCGAGTACCGGATCTCAAGGCCGACCCGCGCGAGGCGCCAGCGCATACCGCCGCCATCATTCGCGAATTGCCGGCCCTGGTGGCGGGTAGTCGCGGCACCCTGGTGCTGTTCTCCTCACGCAAGCAGATGCAGGAGGTGTTCGATGGCCTGGAACGCGATTGGCGCCGCCGCGTCTTTATCCAGGGCAACCTGTCCAAGCAGGAAACCCTGAACAAGCACAAGGCGCGGGTCGATTCCGGCGAAGAGAGTGTGCTGTTCGGTCTGGCCAGCTTTGCCGAGGGCGTCGACCTGCCCGGTGCCTATTGCGAGCATGTGGTGATCGCCAAGATCCCCTTTGCCGTGCCGGATGATCCGGTGGAAGCCGCGCTGGCCGAGTGGATCGAGGCCCGTGGCGGCAACCCCTTTATGGAGATCGCCGTACCCGACGCTTCCCTGCGCTTGGTGCAGGCCTGCGGCCGCCTGCTGCGCACCGAGGCCGACCGCGGCACCATTACCCTGCTGGACCGGCGGGTGGTCACCCAGCGCTATGGCAAGGCGATTCTCAATGCCTTGCCGCCATTTCGCCGGCAGATTGATTGAGTCGAGGTCGCCCCGGCGTTATTGGCCGTCGTGCTGATCGCGCTCCAGCTCGTCGCCCAGCGGTCCCAGCACCGGTTTGATCCCGGCGCGGTGGGCGGCGCGGGCGATGGCGTGGGCCGCCAGCGGTGCGCTGGCCAGCAGAATCAGCAAACCCACCAGCGCCTCCAGGGCCAGCTCGCCACTGCTGGCCAGGGCCACCGCACCCAATAGCAATACCGCGCCCAGCACGCCGGCCTTGCTCGCCGCATGCATACGGCTGTAGCTGTCCGGCAGGCGCAGAATGCCGATGGCGCCGAGCAGGGAAATCAGTGCGCCGGCCAGCACCAGGGCCGAGGCCAGCCAGCTCAGTAGATTATTCATGTTCGTGCTCCCGTTTCGCCGGTGTGGCGCAGTAAGCGTCGTCGAACAGAAAGGCAAAGGCGGCCGTGCCAAGGAAGGACACCAGGGCCAGCAGCACGGCCACGTCGAGGAACACCGCCTGGCCAGCGATCAGGCAGGTCAGGGCCATGGCCGCCACGGCCAGCAGGGTCAGGGCATCGATGGCCACGGCGCGGTCGGGGCGGCTCGGCCCGCGCAGCAGGCGATAGAGGATGATCAAGCCGCTCAGAGCGAGCAGGGCGGCGGCCAGGGGCAATACCCAGGCCGCGCCGGCCAGGTGCAGGGTCATGGCAGTACTCCTTGGTGCGTGCCGGCATCCAGCCAGGTCAGCAGGCGGCGCTCCAGTTCGCCGAGCATTCGCGTCAGCTCTTCGCGTCGGCGCGCATCGAGGGCATGGATATACAGCAGGCCGCGGCTTTCATCGTATTCCAGGGCCAGGGTGCCAGGTGTGAGGGTCAACAGGGCGCCGAGCAGGGTGGCCGTATTGGCGTCGCGTCGGGCCAGCGGATAGGCCAGCACCGCCGGGGCTACTTCGATCCGGCGCGCCAGCACCAGGCCAGCAACGTGATAGCTGGCCAGCAGTATCTGGCCAATAAACCACAGGCAGAACCACAGACCCAGTTCCAGACTGTGGGCATAGCGACCCAGGCGCGGTAGGACCAGGCCCAGCAAGCGCGTCAGAAGATAGAGCAGGGCGAACGCCAGCAGGCCGCCGCCCAGGTGACCGAAGCCCAGGCTCCAGGCCAGGGCTACGCTGGCGAGCAGATGGAAAAGGAAAAACATCAGCGACCTCCTGCCGGGCTAAAGGGGTGCAGATAGGCCTCTGGGTTGCCCAGTTGCTCGGCGGCGGCGATCGCATAGTTGATCAAGGGACCGGCGCCGAGGCCGATCAGCACCGTGAGCAGGGCCAGGCCACCCATGCCGAGCCAGGCGGCGCGGCTCTTGGTGGGCAGTTGCAGGGCCGCTTCGCCCTTGGGGTGGGCCTTGAGAAAGGCCTCGTTCCAGATCTTGTTCATCGACAGCAGGGTGAATACCCCGGTCAGCAGGGCGATGCCGGCGGCCCACCAGGCGGCGGCATCCAGGCTGGCCTTGACCAGCAGAAACTTGGCCCAGAAGCCGGACAGCGGCGGAATGCCGGCCAGCGACAGCGCCGGGATGGCGAACAGCAGCGCCAGCCAGGGCAGGCGGCCGTACAGCCCGCCCATATCGGCCAGGCGCTCGGAGCCGCAGATGCGCGCCGCCACGCCGCCGATAAAGAACAGGTTGGCCTTCACCACGATGTGATGGATCAGGTAGAACACCGCGCCGGCCAGGGCCAGGGGCGTGGCCAGGGCCAGGCCGAGCACCATATAGCCGACCTGGCTGACGATATGAAACGACAGGATGCGCCGCACCTCGGTCTGCGCCGCCGCGCCCAGTACCCCCACCAGCATGGTGGCGCAGGCCACCCACAGCAGCAGCTGATGGGGCAGGCCATAGTCCGGCCAGAGCAGGGTCACCAGGCGAATCAGGGCGTACACCCCGACCTTGGTCAAGAGCCCGGCGAACATCGCCGACACCGCGGTCAGGGCCACGTGATAGGTGGCCGGCAGCCAGCCGAACACCGGAAACAGCGCGGCCTTGATGGCGAACGACAGCAGCATCAGCAGCAGCGCCGGGGTAACGCCGGGTGGCGCCTCCCCGCTGCGCATGATCACGGCCAGCTCGCCCATGTTCAGGGTGCCGCTGGCGCCATACACCAGGCCGGCGGCGAGCAGGAAGATCAGGGTGGCGAACAGGTTCAACGCCACATAGGTCATGCTCCCGGCCAGCCGGCGCTTGCCGCCGCCCAGGGCCATCAGGGCGAAGGAGGCGATCAGCAGCACCTCGAACCAGACGTACAGGTTGAAAATGTCGGCGGTGATAAAGGCGCCGCAGATGCCGGTCAGCAGGCCCTGAACGAACAGGTGGAAATCTCGGCCGATGCGCGCATCGCTGTCCCGAGCCACGCCGTAGAGCAGGGTGACCAGACCGATCAGGGCGCTGATGGCGATCATCACCGCCGACAGCCGGTCGATCACCAGGCTGATGCCGAAGGGCGCCTGCCAACCGCCGACCTGGCCTGCCAGTACCGTGCCGCCGGCGGCCAGCCAGACCAGCTTGATACTCACCGCCAGCAGCAGCGTGGTGCCGCCAATGCTCAGTGCCCGCACCAGACCCAGGTGATTACGCAGCAACAGCGCCAGCACCAGGCTGCACAGCGGGATCAGCACCGGGGCGACCAGTAATGCCTGATTCATCGGCGTGTCTCCACGCCGGTGCCATCGGCTTCATGCTCGCCGGCATGCCAGTCCGGTGCCGGCTGTTCGGTGATGGCGCTGACCGAATCGGTGGTCTTGTCGCCATGCAACTCGCGGGTGCGCTTGAGCAGAGCGAGGGCGAAGACGAACAGGCTGAAACCGATGACGATGGCAGTCAGCACCAAGGCCTGGGGCAGGGGATTGGCCGCAGCGGCGCTGTTGCCCGCTTCGACGAAGGCGGCGCGCTCGCCGATAAAGCGCCCGGCAGTCAGTACCCCCAGGTTGATCGCGTTGCCCAGCACCGCCACCCCCAGGACCACACGCTTGAGGTTGCGGTCCAGCAGCATCCACAGGCCCAACCCGGCCAGCCCCCCAGTGGTAATTGCGGCGAGCCATTCCATCAGTGACGCACTCCTGTCAGCTTGTCGATCATGTGCATGGCCGAGCCAAACACGGTGAGAAACACGCCGATGTCGAACAACAGCGGTGTACCCAGCGGCAGGCCGCCAGGGAAGCTCCACAGGCCCTGAAGAAAGGCCTGGCCGCTAAGCAGGCCGAGGATGCCGGCCAGTGCCGCAACACCCAGCCCAATGCCAATCAGCTGCGCCGGGCCAACGGGCAGTACCCGGCGGATCTGCCCGTGGCCATAGGTCAGTACCAGCAGGATCAGGCCGCAGGCCGCCACCAGGCCGCCGATAAAACCGCCGCCGGGCAGGTTGTGGCCACGCCAGAGCAGCAGCAGGGAGGCGCCCAGCATCAGCCAGGCCAGGGGGCGCAGGCCCTGGCGCAGCAGTGGCGAGGTAAAGGCGTCTTCGCCGCGGCCTTCGCCACCGATGCGCGGGCCACTGCCGAGCAGGGTGGCGGCGGCCAGGGCCGAGAGGGCCACCACGAGGATTTCGCCGAGGGTGTCGAAGGCGCGGAAGTCCACCAGAATCACGTTGACCACGTTATGCCCGTGGCCGCCTGGCAGGCTGTTGTCCAGGTACCACTGGGCGATGTTGCCCGGCAGCGGTTGGCTTACCGCCAGCAGCAGTGCGCCGGTCACGCTGAGGCCGAAGAGAATCGCCACACTGGCATGCAAGCGGCGCTTCCAGGGCGTGCGGGCGCCGCTGGGCGGCACAGTGGGCATCTTGCGAAAAACCAGGGCGAGGAAGATCAGGCTGAGGGTTTCCACCATCAGCTGGGTCATGGCCACATCCGGCGCATTCACCGCGACAAACACCAGGGCCAGGCCCAGGCCGCAGGCGCCCAGGGCCGCCAGCAGGGTCAGACGTCCCGGCAGAAAGGCCGCCGCCACGCCGCCGGCCAGGGCCAGCAGGCAGCCGGCCAGGCCGAGCAGCGAAACAGGCGTGTAGCTGCCCTGTAACAGCTGCGGCAGGGCCGGCAGCAGCCCCATGGCCAGCAAACTGCCGACGGCCAGGGCCAGCAGCACCAGATGTTGACGCAGCGAGCCATGCTGGAAGCGCGCAGCGAGTAGCCCGGCAAAGTGGAAGATGCGTTTAAGCAGGCGGTCCCAGATCAGGTCGCCGCTGATATTCCACACCGCATTGGCCCGCTCCAGCAGGGCGCGCAGGCGGTCGCGGCAAAGGTAGAAGAACACGCCCAGCGCCATGGTCAGCAGGCTGGCCAGCACGGCCGGGGTGATGCCGCCCCAGAGGTACAGGTGAACGTCCACCGATCCGCGCGCCACTGCCTGCACGGCGGTGTTGACCAGCCAGGTTTCCGGCCAGGCATTCCAGGCCCCGAGCAGAAAGCCGCCGAGGGCCAGCAGCATCGGCCCCAGCCACATCGGCAGGCTTACTTCATGGGGCGTACGCGGATAGTCGCCGCGCTTGCCGAGGAAGGTGCGCACAAACACCAGGCCTGCGGCGGCGAATAGCAGGGCGTTGGTGAGGATCATCACCAGGGTCACGGCCCAGCCGATGGCGCCCATTTCCATCAGCCCGGTGTATTTGAATTCCTTGGCGATAAAGCCGAAGAAGGGTGGCAGGCCGGCATTGGAAAACGCCGCCAGGGCCACCGCCGCGCCGGTCAGCGGCATATAGCGGATCAAACCACCGAGTCGGTGCAGTTCGCGGGTGCCGGTGGCGTGGTCGATTGCGCCCACGGCCATAAACAGCGCACCTTTATACAGCGAGTGGGCCACCAGATAGAGCACGAAGGCCTGCAGGCCGTAGCTGGTGTTGGTGCCGATCAGCATGGTCAGTTGGCCCAGCACGGTCACCGTGGTGTAGGCCAGCAGGCGCTTGAGATCGGTCTGGCGGAAGGCCAGAAAGGCCCCCAGCACCGCCGTGGCGGCGCCGAAGGTAATCAGCAGGGTGCCCCAGCCGAAGGAACCGCCAAGCACCGGGTTGAGCCGGGCCAGCAGGTAGATGCCGGCCTTGACCATGGTCGCCGAGTGCAGATAGGCCGACACCGGGGTCGGCGCGTTCATCGCATTGGGCAGCCACAGGTGGAAGGGAATCTGCGCAGACTTGGTAAAACAGCCCAGCAGCACCAACAGCATGATCGCCGGCAACAGCACATGGCCTTCGATCTGCTCGGCGCTGAGCTGGGAAAATTGCCAGTTGCCAGTGGCGCCGCCGAGCAGGATCAACCCGGCCAGCAGGGCCAGGCCGCCGCCGCCGGTAATCAGCAGGGACTGCAGGGCGGCCCGGCGTGATACGCCCTTTTCATGCTGGAAGCTGATCAGCAGAAAGGAGGCGATGCTGGTCAGCTCCCAGAACACGAACATCGCCACCAGATCATCGGCCAGTACCAGGCCGAGCATGGCCAGCATAAAAATCAGCAGATAGGCGTAGAAGCGCCCCAGATGGGCATGGCCAGACAGGTAGCTGCCGCTGTACAGCACGATCAAGGTGCCGATACCGCTGATCAACAGGGCAAACAGCAGTGACAGGCCGTCCAGACGCAGGCTCAGATTGATGCTCAGCGCCGGTATCCACGCCACGCTCTGCAGCACCGCACCGCCGTCGGCTACCACCGGCATCTGGGTGACAAACCAGATAAAGGCGGTCAGTGGCGCGAGCATCAGCAACCAACCGGCACGCTGCCCCAACAGTCTTGTCAGTGCGGGCGCCAGCAAGGCGGCGAGGGCAATCAGGCACAGCAGGTAGAGCACGGCAATCTCCAGTTCTCCCGGCGCAGCTCAACTCTGCGCTAGCAGAGGCACATAGGAGAGAATGAAAGTGGATTGCTATTGAGAATAGTGAATCGGGTCAGGCCGAGGCTATTCCATGAGGTTTCAGAACATTGCACGCGCGCGGCACTGGTATCCTCTGCGGCTGCGATGCGTGCATGGGCGCGCGATGGGTGAAGAGGAGCAATGGGTGATACAGGTTCAGGGTTATTTCGATCTCAGGTTCGAAGCGGTCAAGGATGCCTTTGCGGCACTTTTCGATGACCCCCAGGAGCGTGGCGCGGCGCTGTGCGTGCAAATTGGCGGCGAGACCGTGCTGGATCTGTGGGCGGGTGTGATGGACAAGGATGGTCAGCAGGCCTGGCACAGCGACACAATCCTCAACCTGTTTTCCTGCACCAAGACCTTTACCGCAGTGAGCGTTCTGCAACTGGTGGGTGAGGGCAAACTCGATCTGGACGCCCCGGTGGCGCGCTACTGGCCTGAGTTTGCCAGCGCCGGCAAAGAGCGCATCTGCCTGCGTCATCTGCTTAGCCATCAAGCCGGGTTGCCGGCCCTGCGCCAGATGTTGCCGGCCGAAGCACTCTATGACTGGCAGGCCATGACCACCGCCCTGGCCGCCGAAGCGCCCTGGTGGCCTTTGGGTGAAGGGCATGGCTATGCCCCCATCACCTACGGCTGGCTGCTGGGTGAGGTGCTGCGCCGGGTCGAGGGGCGTGGGCCGGGGGAGAGCATTGTGGCGCGCACCGCCAAACCGCTGGGGCTGGATTTTCATGTGGGCCTGGATGACGCGGAGTTTCACCGTGTCGCCCATATTTCCCGGGGCAAGGGCAATCTGGGTGACGCCGCCGCCCAGCGCCTGCTCAAGGTCATGATGAGTGAGCCGGCGGCCATGAGCACGCGGGCCTTTACCAACCCGCCGTCGATCATGACCAGCACCAACAAGCCCGAGTGGCGGCGCATGCAGCAACCGGCGGCGAATGGCCACGGCAATGCCCGCAGTCTGGCCGGGTTCTACAGCGGCCTGCTCGATGGCCGTCTGCTTGACAGCGCCCTGCTGGCCGAGTTGACCCGCGAACATGCCGTGGGCGAGGACAAGACCCTGCTCACTCGTACCCGCTTCGGGCTGGGCTGCATGCTTGATCAGCCCGAGGTGGCCAATGCCACCTATGGCATGGGCCGTTACGCTTTCGGCCACCCAGGTGCCGGCGGCTCTATCGGTTTTGCCGACCCCGAACGTGAGCTGGCTTTTGGCTTTGTCACCAATAATCTAGGACCGTTCGTCTTGATGGACCCCCGGGCACAGAAACTTGCGCGCTTGTTGGCTGATTGTTTATAGCCACCCGGCTACACTGCAGCACACAACAGGGGCAGGGGGGACCCGGCGTCCGATGCCTCGATTTTTCTATTTGCAATACGCGTGGTGCCCGATGCTCGCCAAACTCTCCATGACCTTCGCCCTGTGTCTGCTGGTTTCCGCCTGCAGCAGCTCCGAATCGCCGAAAAAAGCCGGTGCAGTCGCTGCGGTGCCCATGCCGCCGCCAGCCAAGACCCAGGCCTGGCTGGACGAATATGAGCCGCGGGTTAAAGCGGCCATCAGCGGCAGTCCTTTCGAGTTGCACCGCCATGAAAACGTGCTGGTGGTGACTGCGCCTGTGCAGGGCAGCTTTAACCCGGATCGGCCGCATATGATGCTGCCGGTGGTACTTGGCCCACTGACCCGTATGGCCAAGCTGCTGGAGACCGACGACAAGATGGCCGTGCTGGTGCTGGGCCATGCCGACAGCAGTGGCGCTGCCGTACTCAATCGCGAACTGAGCGAGCAGCGCGCCCGCGCCGTGACCTCGATCTTCCGTCTGAGCGGCTTGCAGTCCAATCGCCTGATGGTCAAGGGGCTGGGTTCGGACATGCCGCGGGCCGCCAACGACAGTGCCGAAGGCCGTGCCCTAAACCGCCGGGTGGAAATTATCCTGACCGCCAAAGACACCATGGCCGCTCTGGTGGCCAAGTATTCCGCCCCGGCTCCGGCCGCCACCGTGGCCGTGGCAGAGAAACCCGCCAGCAAGCCATAACCGGTAATTGTCCACCCAGCCTGGGCGTCCTTGCTCTGGATCAAGCCAAAGGGCGCTGGCAGGGTTAAGCTAGTGGGCATTTCCGCCTGAGGACGTGCCCCATGACCCAGACCCTGGCCGATATGCGCCGTGACTACACTCGCGATGGCCTGAGCGAAGCCGATGCTCCGCTCGAACCCTTTGCCCTTTTCCAGCACTGGTTTGCCGATGCGGTGAAGACCGAGCAGCCGCCGGTCGAGCCCAATGCCATGACCCTGGCCACGGTGGACGAGCAGGGCCGGCCCCACTGCCGGGTTCTGCTGCTCAAGGGGCTGGATGCACGCGGCTTTACCTTCTTTAGCAACTACGACAGCGCCAAGGGTGAGCAACTGCTCGCCCGGCCCTATGCCGCCATGACCTTTTTCTGGCCCAGCCTGGAGCGCCAGGTACGTATCGAAGGGAAGGTGGAACGGGTTAGCGCTGAAGAGTCCGATGCCTATTTCCAGGTGCGCCCCCTGGGCAGTCGCCTGG
>JBFHPI010000088.1:0-9499 GCA_041592855.1 Pseudomonas sp. | reverse complement strand
TAAACACGCTCCCAAAATAACGACGATCCGGCGCAAAAGAGCTGCGCCGGGCTGGCAATGTCGCGCCTATTGGACTAGCATATTTTCGAAAGTGAACATTTAAATGTTCGATATCGACTTAATGGTGCCGCCATGCCGATCAAACCAGCCCCCAGCACACCCCTCGCCGAAATCTACGACCTCGCCGTGATCGGTGGTGGCATCAATGGCGTGGGAATCGCCGCCGATGCAGCCGGGCGCGGCCTGTCGGTGTTCCTTTGCGAAAAGGACGACCTGGCCAGTCACACCTCCTCGGCCAGCAGCAAGCTGATCCACGGTGGCCTGCGCTATCTGGAACACCGCGAGTTCCGCCTGGTACGCGAGGCCCTGGCCGAGCGCGAAGTGCTGCTGGCCAAGGCGCCGCATATCGTCAAGCCCATGCGCTTTATCCTGCCGCACCGCCCGCACTTGCGCCCGGCGTGGATGATCCGCGCCGGTTTGTTCCTCTACGACCACCTGGGCAAGCGCAAGAAACTGGCGGGCTCGCGCGCTTTGCATTTCGGCGCCGGCAGCCCGCTCAAGGCCGAGATCAGCCGCGGCTTCGAATATTCCGACTGCTGGGTAGATGACGCCCGCCTGGTGGTGCTCAACGCCATGGCTGCCCGCGAACAGGGTGCCCACGTGCACACCCGCACCCGCTGTGTCAGCGCCAGGCGCAGCAAGGGCCTGTGGCATATCCACCTGGAGCGCGCCGATGGCAGCCTGCTGTCGATTCGCGCCCGTGCCCTGGTCAATGCCGCCGGCCCCTGGGTGGCGCGTTTTATCCGCGAGGACCTGAAGCAGGACTCGCCCTATGGCATCCGCCTGATCCAGGGCAGCCATATCGTGGTACCGCAACTGTTCGAAGGCGACCAGGCCTATATCCTGCAGAACGAGGATCGCCGCATCGTCTTCGCCATTCCTTATCAGGAGCGCTTTACCCTGATCGGCACCACCGACCGCGAATACCAGGGCGACCCGGCCAAGGTGGCGATCACCGAAGAAGAAACCGACTACCTGCTGCAGGTGGTCAACGCCCACTTCAAGCACAGCCTGAGCCGCAGCGATATCGTGCACACCTATGCTGGCGTGCGCCCGCTGTGCGATGACGAGTCCGATGACCCCTCGGCGGTGACTCGCGACTACACCCTGTCACTGTCCGGCCACCCCGGTGAGGCCCCCCTGCTCTCGGTATTTGGCGGCAAGCTGACCACCTACCGCAAGCTGGCAGAGTCGGCCATGGCGCAACTGGCGTCCTTCTTCCCGGCCATGGGCCCAAGCTGGACCCCCAGCAGCCTGCTGCCTGGCGCCGAACAACTGGATAGCCAGAGCGCGCTGGTAGAAGCCCTGTGCAGACGCTTTGGTTGGCTCCCCACCAGCCTGGCACGGCGTTGGGCCGGCAGTTACGGCAGCCGCAGCTGGCTGATGCTCAAGGGCGTAGTCAACCTGACCGACCTGGGCGAACACCTGGGTGGCGGGCTTTACACCCGCGAGGTGGATTACCTGTGCGAACAGGAATGGGCCACGCAGGCCGAGGATATTCTCTGGCGGCGCAGCAAGCTGGGGCTGTTTATGAGCATCCACCAACAGCAGCGCCTGGCCCACTATCTACAGGCGCGCTCGCCGCACAGCCCGGCCGATAGCCATGCGGCCTGAAGTTATCAGGGCCCATAAAAAGCTCTGTACCAACTAGGGGTTTGGAGGAGTACGGCGCTATTTGCAGAAGCCACACTCTGTAGGGTGCGCTGTGCGCACCAAGTCAGACGGCAAAGCGCTGGTGCGCACGGCGCACCCTACGCCCCAGGCTCTCTCACGCTCAGTGGCGAAGCTGAACGCAACACAGGATTGGGGCATAGCCAAATAAAAAAAGGGCGACCGAAGTCGCCCAAATTGCCTTGCGTGCTCTGCGTACTGGAGGCTCAGCCCTGCTTGCGCTTGTGCGAGTCCTTCCAGATGAAATAACCAACCCCGGCGCAGAACGCGACCATCAGACCGACGGTGCCGATTCCGGCGAGAACAACGACATCGATATACATGGTGCCTCCTGATGCAGCCTGTGTGGGAATGGCTGCAGGTTATCAAGGGGCGACAGGCGGCCATTGATCCAAATCAAGAATGGCCGGGGAGCGGGTGCGGCAGGCTGGGTTTGACTGATCCAGATCAATGGATCACGGCGCACGAACGCGATTCAGCGCTTCTTCGGTTTGCCCTTGGGCTTCTTCTTGGCCTTGCCTTTGGGCATGGGCAGGGCCTGCTCGAAGGCTTCACGCATTTCGTTGAGTTTCTTGTCGCGCAGGTCGTGGATGCGCTTGTCGCGCTCGGCGGCAAAATCGATCAGTTTGCTTTCAGTGCTCATGGCTCGGCTTGATCAAACGAAAGGTCAGGTTCAGGCGCGGCGCGCAGGGGCTGCGCGTCTTCGCCACTTGGTGCTGCCAATGATGCTGGGTCGGCCCGGCCATGACCAGCAGCGACCCATGTTCCAGCCACAGTGAATGCTCGATACGGCTGCTGCCCTTGCGCCGCAGATCGAAACGCCGACTGCCACCCAGATTGAGGGAGGCGATCAACGGGTTGCGCCCCAGTTCGCTTTCATCATCGCTGTGCCAGCCCATGGAGTCCTGGCCGTCGCGGTAGTAGTTGAGCAGTACGCCATTGAGCGCCTGCCCCACCGCCGCCTCCACCCGGCTGCGAATTTCGGCCAGCTGGGGCGTCCAGTCCAGGGGTTGATGGGTCAGCCCGGAATAACGATAGCGAGCCTCGGCATCACCGTACCAGGCCACCAGCCGCGGCACCGGATACTGGCGGCCATAGAGCTGCACGCGGGGCTGGGTCCAGGGCGTTTCAGCCAGCAAGGCGTTGAGCCAGGCATCGGCCGTACCGCTATCGAGCCAGTGGGCCTGATAGTCCAGCTCGGCATCAGCCAGGGCGGGCAAGGAATCGTTGAACAGCATCGAGAGCACGGCAGCAGGAAGGAGAAGGCCAGTGTCTCAGACTTCCACGTCCACCCAAAGCCCCTGACGCGGCAGGGACTCCTGAGCCACCGCCTCGGCCACTTCCTCTTCGCTCATATCCGCCAGTTCCTGGGCACTGTAACCACGCCGCTGACGCCGCCGCTGCTCTTCACGCAGCAGTTCCTCGGCCTCCTGAGGGTGTCGTTTGTCCAGGCTTACCCCGCTCTCCTTGGCGCTCTCGGACGCGGGCGTGACAGGGGGAATATCCGGACGCGGCCTAATCACATCCTGCTGGACGGTCACTGGCTGCATGCCGTGAGGAATTGGCGGTAGCACGTTATCTGCCCTCCTTTGGTCAGACTGTCGGCCGCACGGGCGCCGACTTGAGCCTGCTGTCGCTACACTTTCGACTCAGATGCGCTCTGGGAGCCTGTCGAACTCAGGACTGCCCTACTGCGGAGCAGTCGGATTTGGTCATTTTTTGCGCTCTTTTTCGTGAAATAGCCGGCTATTCGCCTCAAAATACCGCAAAAACTGCCTCAACCCGCCCTACTCCTCGCTACGGACATCTAAGCCCGACAGGCTCCCAAGTGCCATTTGCCTATGGCTGACGGAGCGCTTCCGTTACCATAGTCGGCTTTTTCACGCGGGGAGACAGGTATGGCGCAGTATCAACCGGGGCAACGCTGGATCAGTGACAGCGAAGCGGAGCTGGGCTTGGGCACTATCCTGATGCAGGATGGCCGCATGCTCACCGTGCTCTACCCGGCCACCGGCGAAACGCGCCAATACGCCACCCGCAATGCACCGCTGACCCGCGTGCGCTTCGCCCCGGGCGATGAGATCACTCATTTCGAAGGCTGGAAGCTGACCGTACAGGAAGTCGATGATATCGACGGTCTGCTGGTCTACCACGGCCTGGACGCACAAAATCAGGCCGTCA
The DNA here is from genome assembly GCA_041592855.1 of Pseudomonas sp. Classification (GTDB taxonomy): domain Bacteria; phylum Pseudomonadota; class Gammaproteobacteria; order Pseudomonadales; family Pseudomonadaceae; genus Aquipseudomonas. The sequence continues at coordinate 5,587 of JBFHPI010000088.1, read as the reverse complement.
CCCTGCCGGAAACCCAGCTGTCCAACTTTATCCAGTTCCGCCTGGCCAGCGACCGGCTGTTCGCCGGTCAGATCGATCCCCTGCCCTGGTTCGCCCTGCGCTACCGCACCCTGGAATTCACCAGCCAGCAGTTGCAGTCGCCGCTCTGGGGGCTGGGCGGGGTAAGGGCGCAGCCCATTGCCCATCAGTTGCATATCGCCCGAGAGGTGGCTGACCGCATCGCCCCGCGGGTACTCCTGGCCGACGAAGTGGGCCTGGGCAAGACCATCGAGGCCGGTCTGGTGATCCATCGTCAGCTGCTCTGCGGCCGTGCCAACCGGGTGCTGATCCTGGTGCCGGAGAACCTGCAGCACCAGTGGCTGGTGGAAATGCGTCGGCGCTTCAATCTGGATGTCGCCCTGTTCGACGCCGAACGCTTTATCGAAAGCGATGCCAGCAACCCCTTCGAGGACTGCCAACTGGCGCTGGTGGCGCTGGAATGGTTGTGTGAGGACGAGCGTGCCCAGGACGCCCTGTTTGCCGCCGGCTGGGATCTGCTGGTGGTGGACGAAGCCCATCATCTGGTCTGGCACCCGGAACATGCCAGCCCCGAATACGCCCTGGTGGAGCAACTGGCCGGGGTGATTCCGGGCGTTCTGCTGCTCACCGCCACCCCCGAGCAACTGGGCCAGGACAGCCACTTCGCGCGCCTGCGCCTGCTCGACCCCAACCGCTTCCATGACCTCGAAGCCTTCCGTGCCGAAAGCGCCCACTACCAGCCGGTGGCAGAAGCGGTACAGGAGTTGCTCGACCACGGCCAACTCAGCGCCCAGGCCCGCGATGCCATTGGCGGTTTTCTCGGCGACGAGGGCCGTGAACTGCTTGATGCCCTCGACAGCGGTGACGAAGAGGTTCGGGCGCGCCTGATCCGCGAACTGCTGGATCGCCATGGCACCGGTCGCCTGCTGTTTCGCAACACCCGCGCCGCAGTGCAAGGTTTCCCTGAGCGAGAGCTGCACCCCTACCCGCTGAGCAGCCCGGACGAATATATGGAGCTGCCCATCGGCGAGCATCCGGATCTCTACCCGGAGGTGAGCTACCAGGCCCAGGGCGAATATGGCGAGGAACAGCGCTGGTGGCAGTTCGATCCCCGGGTCGAATGGCTGATCGATACCCTGAAGATGCTCAAGAAGTTCAAGGTGCTGGTGATCTGCGCCCACGCCGAAACCGCCATGGATCTGGAAGATGCCCTGCGCGTGCGCAAGGGCATCCCCGCCACGGTGTTCCATGAGGGCATGAGCATTCTGGAGCGCGACCGCGCCGCCGCCTACTTTGCCGATGAGGAATTCGGCGCCCAGGTGCTGATCTGCTCGGAAATCGGCAGCGAGGGGCGCAACTTCCAGTTTGCCCACCACCTGGTGCTGTTCGATCTGCCGGCCCACCCGGACCTGCTCGAACAACGCATCGGCCGTCTCGACCGCATCGGCCAGAAACACCGCATTCAGCTGCATGTGCCCTACCTGGAAAACAGCCCCCAGGAGCGCCTGTTCCAGTGGTATCACCAGGCCCTGAATGCCTTCCTCAATACCTGCCCCACCGGCAACGCCCTGCAGCACCAGTACGGCCAGCGCCTGCTGCCGTTGCTCGAAGGCGGCCAGGACAGCCAGTGGCAGAGTCTGCTGAATGAGGCCCGGGCCGAACGCGAACGCCTGGAAAGCGAGCTGCATGCCGGCCGCGACCGTCTGCTGGAGCTCAATTCCGGCGGCGCCGGCGAAGGCGAGGCACTGGTGGAGGCGATCCTCGAACAGGACGACCAGTTCGCTCTGCCCATTTATATGGAGCAGCTGTTCGACGCCTTTGGTATCGACAGCGAGGACCATTCGGAAAATGCCCTGATCCTGCGCCCCAGCGAGAAGATGCTGGATGCCAGCTTCCCCCTCGGCGACGACGAGGGCGTAACCATCACCTACGACCGTGGCCAGGCCCTGGCCCGGGAAGACATGCAGTTCCTCACCTGGGAGCACCCCATGGTCCAGGGCGGCATGGATCTGGTTCGCTCCGGCTCCATGGGCAACACCGGGGTGGCGCTGATCAAGAACAAGGCCCTCAAGCCCGGCACCGTGCTGCTGGAGCTGCTGTATGTCAGCGAAGTGGTGGCACCCCGCGCCCTGCAACTGGGTCGTTTCCTGCCACCGGTGGCCCTGCGCTGCCTGCTTGATGCCAATGGCAACGACCTGGCCGGCAAGGTGGCTTTCGAAACCCTTAACGATCAGCTGGAAAGCGTACCGCGGGCCAGTGCCAACAAGTTTGTCCAGGCCCAGCGCGACAGCCTCAACCCCCTGATTGGCATCGGCGAAAGCAAGGTTGAGCCCAAGCACCTGGCCCGCGTCGCCGAGGCCAAACAGCGTCTGGATGCACAAACCAGTGAAGAGCTGGCCCGCCTGACCGCCCTGCAGGCGGTCAACCCCAGCGTACGCGACAGCGAGCTAGAGGCCCTGCGCCAGCAGCGCGAACAGGGCCTGGCCCTGCTCGACAAGGCGGCGCTGCGCCTGGAAGCCATCCGGGTGCTGGTGGCCGGCTAAACATCCCCCCCCTTTAGGGGCGGCCCCTGGCCGCCATAGGCCATGATCGCGGGCCTGGCCCGCTCCTGGCCGGCACACGGCGAATTAGCTGCTAGATTCACTGGCATAGCCCTGCAGCAGCCAACAAGGAAGCGCCTCAGTGCCCGCCGGCTCCACATCGCGCCTTTTCAAGCGAAGCCTTTACAGCCTCTGCCTGCTGGCTCTCCTGCTGCTGCCCACGTTACACCTGTCCCAGGCCCTGAGCGGCCTGAACAATGCCCATCTGGACTGGCTGACCCGTCAGCGCGCCGCCCAGCAGAGCCCGGATCCGCGTTTGCTGCTGGTGGATATCGACGATCTGAGCCTGCAGGTGATGGCAGGCGAGGCCGGCAAATGGCCCTGGCCGCGCTCCGTCCATGCCGAACTGCTGGACTACCTGCACCAGCAACAACCCCTGGCTGTGGCCTTCGATGTGCTATTCAGCGAGGCGGACAGCTTTAACCCGGATGCCGACCAGTACTTCGCCGAAGTACTGGCCGCCCACCCCAACACCTACCTGGCGGCTCTCGTTCAGGATATCGCCGAAGGCAGTCAGGCCCCCTTGCTGACCAGCTACCCCGAGCAAACCTGGCAGCCCCCCGGACGCCGTGGTGAAGACGACGCACGGGCTCTGCTGCTGCTACCCAACGCCGTACCCAGTACCTTGTGGAAGCTTGGCAGCATCAACTTCCGCGCCGACCCCGACGGTATCGGCCGCCGCTATGAGCTCTACCGTGACGTCGGCGACTGGCGCCTGCCCAGCCTGCCCGCCCGCCTTGTCCACGATCTCGGGGGCAACCTGCCCGAGCAGCCGAACGTGCTGCTCGACTGGCCCAGCCAGTCGCGTCTGCCCTACCCCCGCCTGCCCTATGCTGCGGTACTCGCCGCCGCCCGTGGTCAGGGCGAGCCCCTTGAGCACAGCCTGCAAGGCAAGATCATCCTGATTGGCACCACGGCCTCGGGCCTGCATGACTTGCGCCCCACTGCCCTGGATACCCTGTACCCGGCGCCCTTTATCCTGATGACGGCCATCGACAACCTGCTCAATGGCCGCCAGCTGCGTCAACCCCACGCCTGGCAGGAGCTCCTGCCAGCGAGCCTGCTGTTGCTGGGCCTGATCATCCTGCTGCTGCGCGAGCAACTGCCGGCCGCCTTTAGCCTTTGTCTGCTTGCCAGCCTGGGGCTGTTCGCCGGCAGTTACTGGCTGGCGCTGCAGGGCCTGCTCGTCAGCGTTGTCTCAGGCCTGATCTGCCTCTGGCTGTTGCTGGCCAGCGCCCTGGCCCTGTTCTATCTGCGTCGTCGCCAGCAGCTGCAGGACACCATCCGCCTGTTCAGCCGCTTTATGGACCCGGTGGTGGTGGACCAGCTGGTCAGCCGCGACGACCCTGAAGCCCTGCTGGCCAGCAAGGAATGCCAGCTGACCGTGCTGTTTTCCGATATCCGCAACTTCACCACGCTTTCCGAGCAGCACAGCGCCAGCGAGATCGTCAGCCTGCTGGAGGGCTACTTCAACAGCCAGGTTGCGGTGCTGTTCAAGCACCAGGCCACCCTCGACAAGTTTATCGGCGACGCCATCATGGCCTTCTGGGGTGCCCCCCTGGATAACCCGCAGCAGGCCGACCAGGCCGTGCTGGCCGCTCTGGAAATGCTCGACAACCTCGACGCTTTCCGCCGCGACTACAACTGCCCGGATTTCGATATCGGCATCGGCCTGCATACGGGACCGGCGGTCGTCGGCCTGGTCGGTGCCAGCCAGCGATATGACTACACTGCAATAGGGGACACGGTGAATCTGGCCAGCCGTATCGAAGGGCTGACCAAGGGCCGCGCCCACCTGCTGATTTCCCAGGCCACCCGCCAGGCCTGCAGCCTGCCGCTGGATTTCATCCCCCAGGGCGAGCACCAGGTCAAGGGCCGGGCAGAACCCGTACAGCTGTTCGAACCAAGGAGAAGGCCGCATGACTAAGTTACTCCCCTGCCTGGCCGCCCTGCTGCTGGCGTTATATAGCAACCTGGCCCTGAGCGAGCTGCGCCAGGCGCATACCGTGCAGGACACCGAACTGCGGGCCGAGCCCAGCAATACGGCGGCCAGCCTGGGGCGCATCGGTAAACAGGCCAGCGTTCTGGTACAGGCCCGCCAGGGCGGCTGGTATCAGATACAAACCGGCAACGGCCAACAAGGTTGGGTGCCCCTGCTCAGCTTACGCTTCGCCACGACCGGCCAGACTACTGGCAGCAGCAATCTGGGCAGCCTGCTCAGCCTCGGCAGCAAGGCCGCCCCGGCCAGTGGTGTGGCCACCGGCGTGCGCGGCATCAGCGATGAGCAGCTCAAGGGCGGTGGCGGCAGCCTGCCCGCCGACCTGCAGTACCTGGAGCACTTTGCCGCTCAACCCGGCGAGGCCCGCGCCTTCGCTCAGCAAGGCGGGCTGCAGAGCCAGCCCCTGCCCTACGCCCGCTAACGCCAGGAGAACCTCGCCATGTTTGAGACAGCTTTCGTAGCGCAACGCGCTCTGCTGCTGGGGTTGTGCCTAAGCCTGGGCGCCTGCCAGGGCCTGGAGGGTATACAGGTACAAGGAGTGGATCTGGGCAAACTGGCCAGCGCCGGACAGAACCTGACCAATATGGGTCAGAAAAGCGTCGATGAAGAGCAGGTGATCGGCCAGAACACCGCCAGCGTATTGCTACAGCAGGCCAGCGTACTGAACAATCAGGAGCTGCAGCGCTACGTCAACCGGGTTGGCCTGTGGGTTGCGCAGCATAGCGAACGCCCCGACCTGCGATGGCGTTTCGTGGTCCTGGACAGCCCACAGGTGGCCGCCTATGCGGCGCCGGCCGGCTACATCTTTATCACCCGCGGCATGCTCCTGCGCATGAATAGCGAAGCCGAACTGGCCGGTGTGCTGGCCCATGAGGTGGCCCATGTGGTGCAACGCCATCACCTCAAGGCCATTCAGAAACAGGCCCAGACCGGCTTGCTGAGTGACCTGGCAACCCTGGCCGTACAAGCG
>JBFHPI010000087.1:0-9570 GCA_041592855.1 Pseudomonas sp. | reverse complement strand
GGCCCCACTTCCAGCTTCGGCAGTCAGCTACGCATAAGCATTGCTTAGCGACGCAGACCCAGGCGACCGATCAGGGCGCTGTAACGATTGGCGTCCTTACCCTTCAGGTAGTCCAGCAGCTTGCGGCGCTGGTTAACCATACGGATCAGACCACGACGGCTGTGGTGGTCTTTGCCGTTGGCCTTGAAGTGGCCTTGCAGCTTGTTGATGTTGGCGGACAGCAGGGCTACCTGCACTTCCGGGCTACCGGTGTCGCCTTCAGCTTGCTTGTAATCGTTAACGATCTGGGCTTTTTCTACAGCGCTGAGTGCCATATGGGCAATCCTCTCAGTTAGGCAACTGCCGAAACAGTCGCAATAGGCCGGAAATCGCTTCCCGTGTTTTAAAAAGAGGTATGACCGTGCCTATTAACAGCCACCCTCGATACACGCAGGCCGGAGCCTAAACCCCAACCCGCGCTACGGTCATCTGACCGCATTTGCTAGCGACCCAGGCTAGGCCTTGGTCGAAATCAGTCGACGCGGCGCAATACGCCCGTCTTCGCTCACTTCACCGATGCCGATAAAGCGACCGCTGTGATCCTGTACCCGCACCATGCCGAACTTCGGGGCCTCCGGCGCGCGCACCGGTTGCCCTTGCAGCCAGTAGAACGCACTGTGCTCGGAGAACTGCAGCAGTGGCCAGTGTTGCAGGCCACTGTCGACCGGCTGCAGAAATTGATCAACCGCTTCATTGCCGCCTTCGCCATGCACCCGCTCCAGCTCCTCGAGAGTCACGGTGCGGCTCAAATCGAAGGGCCCGGCCTTGGTACGGCGCAGCTCGGCGACATGGGCCCCACAGCCGAGCAGCTGGCCAATATCCTCCACCAGGGTACGGATATAGGTGCCTTTGCTGCAGTCCACGGCCAGTCGTGCCTGGTCACCTTCGCAGGCGAGCAATTCCAAGCGCGCAATAGTAACAGAACGCGGCTCGCGCTCCACCACTTCACCGGCACGGGCCAGCTTGTAAAGGGGCTGCCCGTCACGCTTGAGGGCCGAGTACATGGGCGGTATCTGGCTGATTTCACCGCGAAAGCGCGGCAACAATGCTTCGATATCGGCGCGACCAACGGTCACCTCACGGCGTTCCAGCACCTCGCCTTCGGCATCCCCGGTGCTGGTGGTCACCCCCAGCTGCATCAGGGTTTCATAGCCCTTGTCGGCATCCAGCAGGTACTGGGAGAACTTGGTCGCCTCACCGAAGCACAGTGGCAGCACGCCGGTGGCCAGCGGGTCGAGACTGCCGGTATGGCCGGCCTTCTCGGCATTGAGCAGCCAGCGCACCTTCTGCAAGGCGGCGTTGGAGCTGAAGCCCTTGGGCTTGTCGAGCAGGATGATGCCATTGACCTGACGACGAATACGTTTGACCTGGGCCACGGCCTTACTCCTTGGCTTCGGTAACGTCGTCGCCATGCAGGCGGTCTTCGCTGACGGCGCGCTCGATCAGGGCCGACAGCTCGGCGCCGCGGATCACGCTTTCATCGTAATGGAAGCGCAGGTTGGGCACGCTGCGCAGCTTCATGGCGCGGCCCAGCTGCATGCGCAGAAAGCCGCTGGCGTCGTTGAGCACCTTGAGGCTCTGCGCCACGCTGTCCACGCCATCGATGGGCTCGGCGCCCATAAAGGTGACGAACACCTTGGCATGACTGGCATCGCGACTGACTTCAACAGCCGTCACGGTGACCAGGCCGCCCAGGCGCGGATCCTTGATTTCCATGCGAATCAGTTGCGCCAGTTCGCGCTGGATCTGGTCGCCGATGCGCTGGGCACGGCTAAATTCTTTGGCCATTTCAACTACCTTTCACTCGCCGCGAGGCCTTGGCGGGCATCGGGCTTAAAAGCGGCAAACGCCCGGCCTCGCATAAACGGGGCCGGGCGCTGCATATTGCGACTCGCGATACAGGCCCGTTACAGGCTGCGAGCCACCTGGACCTTCTCGTACACTTCGATCTTGTCGCCAGGCTTGACGTCGTTGTAGCTCTTCACGCCGATACCGCACTCCATGCCGGCACGCACCTCGGACATATCGTCCTTGAAGCGGCGCAGGGACTCCAGCTCGCCCTCGAAGATCACCACGTCGTCGCGCAGTACGCGGATCGGCCGGTTACGGTAGACAGTCCCTTCAACCACCATACACCCGGCGATGGCACCGAACTTCGGCGAACGGAACACGTCCCGCACTTCCGCGATACCCAGGATATTCTCCCGCACATCGCTGCCAAGCATGCCGGTCAGGGCCTTTTTGACGTCTTCGATAATGTCGTAGATCACGTTGTAGTAACGCATATCCAGACTTTCCTGCTCGACGATCTTGCGTGCGCCAGCATCGGCACGCACGTTGAAGCCGAACAGCACGGCGTTGGAGGCCAGGGCCAGGTTGGCATCGGATTCGGTGATACCACCGACGCCACCTGCCACCACGCGCACCTGCACTTCATCGTTACCCAGACCACTGAGCGAGCCCTGCAACGCTTCAAGGGAGCCGCGCACGTCAGCCTTGATCACGATATTGAGGGTCTTCTTCTCTTCCTGGCCCATGTTTTCGAAGATGTTTTCCAGCTTGCCGGCGTGGGCACGGGCCAGTTTGACCTCGCGGAACTTGCCCTGACGGAACAGGGCCACTTCACGGGCCTTGCGCTCGTCGGCGACCACGGTCAGCTCGTCACCGGCTTCCGGGGTGCCATCCAGACCGAGGATTTCCACCGGAATCGACGGCCCGGCTTCCTTGATCGGCTTGCCGTTCTCGTCGAGCATGGCGCGGATGCGACCGTAGTTGGAACCCACTAGGGCCATATCGCCCTGACGCAGGGTACCGTCCTGGACCAGCACGGTGGCCACCGGGCCACGGCCCTTGTCCAGACGCGATTCAACCACCACGCCACGTCCCGGCGCCGAAGGCACGGCCTTCAGTTCCAGCACTTCGGCCTGCAGCAGAACGGCTTCAAGCAGCTCGTCGACGCCAGTACCCGCCTTGGCGGAAACCGGCACAAAGGGTGCATCGCCGCCCCACTCTTCCGGGATCACATCCAGCGCAGCCAGGCCGTTCTTGATGTTGTCCGGATTGGCTTCCGGCTTGTCCATCTTGTTGATCGCGACCACGATCGGCACGCCAGCGGCTTTCGCATGCTGCACGGCTTCCTGGGTCTGCGGCATCACGCCGTCATCGGCGGCTACCACCAGAATCACGATATCGGTGGCCTGGGCACCACGGGCACGCATGGCGGTAAACGCCGCGTGACCCGGGGTATCGAGGAAGGTGACCATGCCGCGATCGGTTTCCACATGGTAGGCACCGATGTGCTGGGTAATACCACCGGCTTCGCCAGCGGCCACCTTGGCACGACGGATATAGTCGAGCAGCGAGGTCTTACCGTGGTCGACGTGTCCCATAACGGTCACCACCGGCGCACGGGACACCGACTCACCCTCGAACTTCAGGGACTCGGCCAACTGCTCTTCCAGGGCGTTGTCGCTGACCAGCTTGACCTTGTGGCCCAGCTCTTCGGCGATCAACTGAGCCGTTTCCTGATCCAGCACCTGGTTGATGGTCACCGGGGTGCCCATCTTGAACATGAATTTGATAACTTCAGCAGCCTTGACCGACATCTGCTGGGACAGCTCGCCCACAGTGATGGTCTCGCCAATGGCCACTTCACGCACGACCGGACCGGTCGGGCTCTGGAAGCCATGCTGATTGCGCGTCTTCAGCTTGGACTTGCCACGTCCACCACGGCGGAAACCATCACTCTCTTCGTCGATGGTACGCGGCGCCACACGCGGAGCCGGCGCTTTCTCTTTGACGGTCGGACGGTGCTGGGTCACCTTGCGCTCGCCACGGCGGTCGTCGTCGTTGCGGGCCTTGTCCGGGCGACGCAGCTCATCCTTCTTGCGCTCTTCGACAGGCGCTACCACCGGGATATCGACGACCGGCGCCAGCTCCACAGGGGCAGGCGCAGGCGCTGCAGGAGCAGCCGACTCGGCAGCAGGCTGCTGCTTGGCCGCTTCCTCGGCTTTGCGCTTGGCTTCCTCTTCGGCCTTCAGGCGCGCGGCTTCGGCAGCGGCTTGCTGCTCGGCCAGTTCGCGCTGCTTCTCAGCCTCGATCTCTTCAGCGCTGCGCTTGACGAAGGTCTTCTTCTTGCGCACTTCGACGCTGATGGTCTTGCTACCAGCCACCCGCAGCGTACTGGTCGTTTTGCGCTGCAAGGTAATCTTGCGCGGTTCTTCCACCTTGTCGCCGTGGCTGCTCTTGAGATAGGCCAACAGGGCCTGCTTCTCACTGTCGGTTACGGCTTGCTCGGCACTCTTGTGCGGCAAACCTGCCTCACTCATTTGCTGCAGCAGGCGTTCAACCGGCGTATTGACCACTTGGGCCAGTTCTTTCACCGTGACTTGCGTCATGCATTCCTCTCCTCAGGCCGCAACTACTTACTCGAACCAATGGGCTCGAGCGGCCATGATCAACTTGCCGGCACGCTCAGCGTCGATACCGTCGATGTCGAGCAGGTCATCAATAGACTGCTCGGCCAGGTCTTCGCGGTTAATCACGCCGCGCACTGCCAGTTCATGCGCAAGCGTCTTGTCCATACCCTCAAGCGAGAGCAGGTCTTCGGCCGGGTGGGCATCTGCCAGCTTTTCCTCGTTGGCGATGGCTTTGGTCAGCAGGCGATCTTTGGCCCGAGCACGCAGCTCGGTGACGATGTCTTCGTCAAAACCATCGATACTGAGCATCTCTTCCATCGGTACGTAGGCAATCTCTTCGAGGCTGGTAAAGCCCTCTTCGACCAGCACCTGGGCCAGCTCCTCATCGACTTCCAGCTCGTCGATAAAGCTTTGCAGGATGTCACCGGTCTCGGCCTGTTGCTTGGCCTGAATATCGGCTTCGGACATGACGTTCAGGGTCCAGCCAGTCAGCTGACTGGCCAGGCGCACGTTCTGACCACCACGGCCAATGGCCTGGGCCAGGTTGTCTTCGCCGACGGCGATGTCCATGGCATGGGCATCTTCATCGACGATGATGGCGGCCACTTCGGCCGGCGACATGGCGTTGATCACGAACTGTGCCGGATTTTCATCCCACAGCACGATGTCCACACGCTCACCCGCCAGCTCACCGGAAACGGCCTGCACACGGGAACCGCGCATGCCGATACAGGCACCCTGCGGATCGATGCGCTTGTCTTTGGAGCGCACCGCCAGCTTGGCGCGCGAACCCGGATCACGGGATGCACCCATGACCTCGATCAGGCCTTCGGCGATTTCCGGCACTTCGATGCGGAACAGCTCGATCAGCATTTCCGGCGCGGTACGCGACAGGATCAACTGCGGGCCGCGATTCTCGGTGCGGATTTCCTTGAGCAGGGCGCGCAGACGCACCCCCACGCGGAAGGTTTCCCGGGAAATAATGTCTTCGCGGGCCAGCAGGGCCTCGGCGTTGTTGCCCAGGTCGACGATCACGCTGTCGCGGGTGACCTTCTTCACCGTGCCGGAGATGATCTCGCCCAGGCGCTCGCGGTAGGCATCGACGATCTGCGCCCGCTCGGCCTCGCGCACCTTCTGCACGATCACCTGCTTGGCGGTCTGCGCGGCGATACGGCCGAACTCGATGGACTCGATCTTCTCTTCCAGCACATCGCCAACCTTGGCATTGGCCTCGACAGCGCGCGGCATATCGACGGTGACCTGATGGGCCGGGTCGTCAAAATCAGCCTCTTCCACCACCGTCCAGCAGCGGAAGGTTTCATAACTGCCGTTCTGGCGATTGATCGCCACACGCAGTTCCACCTCGTCCTCGAAACGCTTCTTGGTAGCGGTAGCCAGAGCCAGCTCCAGCGCCTCGAAAATCACACTTGCCGGCACGCCCTTTTCATTGGACACCGACTCAACAACCAGCAGTACTTCTTTGCTCATCGTACGCCTCGCCTTTCGCAATCCATTGGAACCGCCTGAACCGTGCGCCATGCGCTACGACACCTGCGCTTCAATCAAACCTGGGGATGATATTGGCCTTGTCGATCGAATCGATCGGCAACAGGAATTCGTGGTCACCCTCCTGCACCACCACATCCTGTTCTTCTACACCGCGTAGAAGGCCCTGAAAGTTGCGCCGCCCCTCAAAAGGCGAACGCAGCTTGATCTTCACTTGCTCACCGGCATGGCTGGCGAACTGTTCAAGGGTGAACAGTGGCCGATCCATGCCTGGGGAAGACACCTCCAGGGTGTATTCCGAGGTGATGGGATCCTCAACGTCGAGCACACCACTGAGCTGCCGGCTGACAATCTCGCAGTCGTCGATCAGGATGCCATCGACCTTGTCTATATATACGCGCAACAGCGAATGCCGCCCCTGCGACAGGAACTCGATACCCCAGCATTGATAGCCAAGTGCTTCAACTACCGGGGCCACCAAGGCCTGCAACTGTTCTAGCTTGCTCGACACCTGAACCCCTCGCGCATGCTGTAGAAATAAAAAATGGGCGAAACGCCCATCATCAAACCGCCCTCTAAAGGCCGGCAAAGCTGACTCCCAGCTAGCAAAAAGCCCCTTAAAAGGGGCTCCGCGACTGCTCAATGCGGGGTTGGTAGCTTTACCAACCATCTTCGGGCTTAGCGCCCGAGGAGAGACCTGACTGCTCTTCCCACATCAAAGCTGGGGCCGAAGTATACGGCCGAACCCGCCCAGGGGTCAACCAGCACTCCAGGAACAAGAAAGCCCGCATGTAGCGGGCTTGCTTGAAAATTGGTACCGAGGAGGGGACTCGAACCCCTACAGCCTATGGCCACTACCACCTCAAGGTAGCGTGTCTACCAATTCCACCACCTCGGCAAAATCGTTTGCAACTTACCGCTTTATTGCTGCTCTGGAACCTGAGGTACATCGACTGCTTCAGCAGCCGGCGCAGTGGCCTCCAGAACGGGTACATCTTCAACAGCCGGCTTGGCCTGCTGAACTTCCAAGACTGCCGGATCAGGCAAACCGACCTGAGCCAGACCATCAGCCTTTTCTTTAGCAAAGAACGCTAAGCCCAGGCTGGTCAAGAAAAAACCGGTGGCGAGTATAGCAGTAACGCGACTCAGAAAGGTAGTACTTCCTTGACTGCCGAAGACAGTGGCAGAAGCCCCCGAACCAAAAGACGCGCCCGCATCGGCACCTTTGCCCTGCTGCAGCAAAACCAGCACTACGACACCAATGGCGCCCAGCAGATGCAAAACAACAATAACTGTTTCCAGCATTTCTTTAGCTTCCTGCGGCGCGACAGATCGCCCCGAATTCATCTGCATTCAGAGAGGCTCCACCCACAAGCCCCCCATCGATATCCGGCATACCGAACAGCTCGGCAGCACTGGCGGCCTTGACGCTGCCACCATAAAGAATTCTCAAATCGCCGGCCAAGCGCGAATCCAGCCGAGCAAACTGCTCACGAATGGCTTTATGCACCTGCTGCGCCTGCTCCGGCGTGGCCGTCAGCCCCGTACCAATCGCCCAGACCGGCTCATAGGCCACCAGCGCCTTGGCAAAGACCGCCACACCCAGCGCATCAATCACCGCTGCAACCTGCGCAGCCACTACATCCAGGGTCTCGCCCGCTTCACGCTGCGCCTGGGTTTCCCCGACACAAAGCAGCGGAACCAGGCCTGCAGACTGAGCAGCAGCAAACTTGCGCACCACCAGTTCATCCGACTCACCCAGCAGCAGACGCCGCTCGGAATGCCCAACCAGCACCAGTGAGCAGCCTGCATCCAGCAACTGAACTGCGGCCACCTCTCCGGTCAAGGCACCCTGCTGCGACTCGTAGGCGCAATTCTGCGCCCCCACCGCAACAACACCTGCTAAACCTGCAACAGCCTGCGACAGGTGCAAGGTGGAGGGAAAAACCACCACATCCACCTCAGCCGGCAGCACCTGCTGCTTGAGACCGTCGATCAGCTCAGCGACGCTGGCGCGGGTACCGTGCATTTTCCAGTTACCAGCAACCATTGGGCGACGCATGCTTAACCTCGTCGGTCAAAGAGGGCGCAGATGTTACTCAACGACGCCCTGAGCCGCAAGCCAAATCAGGCACAAACTTGCGCCACAACCTTAGCCAATTCATCGGCATAGCCGCGCACCCGACCCTCATCGTCCCCTTCAACCATGACCCGCACCAGCGGCTCTGTGCCGGATTTACGCAGCAGTACGCGACCACGCCCAGCCATCTGCTCGGTCACCCGCGCACTGGCCGCCTGCACCGCAGCATGCTCCAGTGGATCCACACCTCCGGCAAAGCGGACATTGATCAGCACCTGCGGGCACTTCTGCATGCCCTGACGTGCCTCCCCCAGGGTTTGCTCGCGACGCTTGAGCGCCATCAGCACCTGCAGCGCGGCGATAATCGCATCCCCGGTGGTGGTGTGCTGGAAACACACCAGATGCCCGGAGCCCTCACCACCCAACTGCCAGTCACGCGCCAACAGTTCGGCGATCACATAACGATCGCCGACCTTGGCCCGCACAAAGGGAATGCCCAGATCGGCCAGGGCCAGTTCCAGGCCGAGATTGCTCATCAGGGTGCCGACCACGCCGCCTTGCAACTTGCCGCGCTCGTGGAGATCACGGGCGATGATAAACAGCAGCTCATCACCATCGACCAGGGTGCCGGTGTGATCGACCATCAACACCCGGTCGGCATCGCCATCGAAGGCGATACCCAGATCGGCCTGGCGCGCCACCACTTCCGCCTGCAGGTTTTCCATATGGGTGGAACCGCAGCCATGGTTGATATTCAGACCGTCAGGCTGGGCCGACAGTACATGCACCTCGGCCCCCAGCTCGCGGAAGACGCTGGGCGCCACCTTGTAGGCGGCGCCATGGGCGCAATCAATAACGATTTTCAAACCGGCAAAGCTGGTACTGGTCGGCACACTGCTCTTGCAGAACTCGATATAACGGCCACTGGCATCGTTAATGCGCGAGGCTTTGCCGATCTTGGCCGACTCCACCACGGTCATCGGCTGATCGAGCAGCTCCTCGATCATCGACTCGATCTCATCCGGCAGCTTGGTGCCCTGGGCCGAGAAAAACTTGATGCCATTGTCATCATGGGGATTGTGCGAGGCACTGATCACGATCCCGGCATCCGCCTGGAAGGTGCGAGTCAGGTAGGCGATGGCCGGGGTCGGCATCGGCCCGAGCAACTGCACGTCGGCCCCAGCCGAGGCCAGACCTGCCTCCAGGGCCGATTCGAACATATAACCGGAGATGCGAGTGTCCTTGCCGATCAGAATGCGGCATTTGCCCTGCTTGCGGAAGGCCACACCCGCGGCCCAGCCCAGCTTGAGCATAAAGTCCGGAGTGATCGGAAACTCGCCGACGCGGCCACGGATTCCATCGGTACCAAAATACTTTCTCGCCATAAACCTGAGTCCTTGAATACTTAATCGGCCGCCTCGACAGCATCCAGCATGCGCACCACGTCGACCGTTTCGGCGACATCCTGGACCCGCAGAATATGTGCGCCCTTGCTTATGGCCAGTGCCGCCAGGGCCAGGCTGCCAT
>JBFHPI010000086.1:0-9607 GCA_041592855.1 Pseudomonas sp. | reverse complement strand
GGTTTCCTCGCCGACCGCCATCATCTGCAGCACCAGCGGGGTGAACAGGCCGCTGGCCGAGGCCGTGCGGGTCAGGGCCTCGCCGCGCTCGATGCCCTCGCGCATGCCGAGGATGGCCCGGCCGATATGACGGTTGCCGACGCTGGCGCTGTTGATCGACAGGGTCTGCAACAGGGGCACGCCGGCCTTGTACATCATCGCGAAAGTGCGGGTGAAGCGGGCCAGGGCAATGCGCTCGAAGATACCGCCGACAATCGGCAGGCGCAGCTTGATCTGGTCCCACTTGAGCGCACCGGCATCGGTCTCGCACCATTTGAAGAAGCCGTACAGGCTGGCAGCCACCAGCAGGGCCAGCAGCCACCAGAAGTCCTGAAAGAACTGTGAAGTGCCAATCAGCACCTGGGTAGCCCAGGGTAACTCGGCCTTGAACTGCTCGAACACCTTGGCAAAGGCCGGGATCACGAACAGGTTGATCACCACCAGAGCCACTGCCATGGCACTGAATACGAAGATCGGATAGCGGGTGGCCTGCTTGATGCGCTTGCGGGTTTCGCGCTCCAGCTCCAGGTAACTGGACAGCTGCTTGAAGGCGGCATCCAGCTGGCCGGTGTTCTCGCCGACGCTGATCATGCTGACAAACAGGGTACCGAACACCTTGGGGTGGGCATTGAGTGCCACCGCCATGCTCATGCCGCCCTCCAGATCGCTGCGCACCGCCTGCAGCACTTCGCGCAGGTACAGATTGCGGTTGGACTCGGCCAGACCGCCGATGGCACGAATGATCGGCACACCAGCCTTGTTCAGACTGTACATCTGCCGGCAGAAGATGATCAGTTCATCCAGGTCGACCTTCTTGCTGCGCAGGCGCTCCTTGAGCTGGGCGAGGATATCTTCGCTACTTTCGTTGGCCTGCTGCTCGATAGTCAGCGGAGTGATTTGTTGATCCAGCAAGGCACTGGCGGCGGCATCGCGGCTCTGGGCCTCGACACTGCCATTGACCCTGGCACCGCGCGCATCGCGGCCGCTGTAGCGAAACTGACTCATGGATAGTGCCCGCCACAGGTCGCCCCCCCTCTCCCGCAGACGGAAGAGGGATTGAAGAAGGCAAAAAAGATGACCTCAGGCCGGCGCATCACACCACCACTTCATCGGTGAGCGTGGCACAGACCTTGAGCACTTCTTCGACACTGGTTACCCCGGCCAGGGCATAGTCCAGCGCACAGGCCGCCAGCGGCCGATAACCGGCGCTGGACTGGGCTGCCTCGGCAAAGCCCTGAGGGTCATTGCGGCGCAGGGCGGCGATCATGGCGTCGTCCATTTCCAGCAACTCGTACACCCCGACCCGGCCGCTGTAGCCGGTGTTGTGGCACTGGTGGCAACCCCGTCCGCGCTTGAAGCTGCGGCCAGTCAATGGCGCCTTGTACAGGGCCTCCAGCCAGACCAGCTGACGCGGCTCGGCCTGATGCTCCTCCATGCAGTTCTCGCACACCCGGCGTACCAGGCGCTGGGCAAGCACGGCATTCAGCGAGGTGGCGACCAGAAAGGGTTCGGCGCCCATATCGACCAGGCGCATGGCCGAGGTCAGGGCATCGTTGGTGTGCAGGGTGGACAGCACCAGGTGACCGGTCAGGGCGGCGCGCAGGCCGATTTCGGCGGTTTCCTGGTCACGCATCTCACCGATCAGGACGATGTCCGGGTCCTGACGCAGAGCGGCGCGCAGCACGCGGGCGAAGCTCAGATCGATCTTGGCGTTGACCTGTACCTGGTTGACCCGTGGCAGGCGGTATTCCACCGGGTCTTCCACGGTGATGATCTTCTTCTCCGGGCTGTTCAACTCGGCAAGCCCGGCATACAGGGTGGTGGTCTTACCCGAACCGGTGGGGCCGGTGACCAGCACCATGCCGAAGGGCCGCTGCAGCAGACGGCGAAAACGCACCAGCATATCCGGCGGCATGCCGCTGGCATCCAGGTTGGATACGCCGGCGCTCTGGTCGAGCAGGCGCATCACCACCGACTCGCCATACTGCACGGGCATGGTCGAGACCCGCACATCGATGGCGCGGCCCTTGACCCGGATATTAAAGCGACCATCCTGGGGCAGACGCTTCTCCGAGATATCCAGCCCGGACATGATCTTCAGGCGCATGACCAGGGCCGAAGCGACCCGCGCCTCTTTCATCACCTGTTCATTGAGTACACCGTCGATCCGCTGGCGGATACGCACCACGCCCTCGTCCGGCTCGATATGGATGTCGGACGCTTTCATCTGCACAGCATCTTCGAAGAGGGTCTGCAGCAGACGCACCACCGGCGCTTCGGTGTTGCTGTCAGCGCCCAGCTTGGACAGGTCGAAGTCACTGTCCTTGAGTTCGCCTTCCAGCTCGCCAGCCAGGGAGGCGATCTCGCTGGTGCGTCGGTAAACCGTCTCAAGAGTCGCCAGCAACTCGGCCTCGCGCACCACTGCTGGCTGCACCCGCACTTTGAGAATGCGGTCCATCTCGTCCAGGGCAAACAGATCCAGCGGATCCGACATGCCTACCAGCAGGCCACCACCTTCGCGGGACAGTACGATGGCACGGAAACGCCGGGCCATGGCCTCGGGCAGGCTCTGCACCAATGCCTGGTCAAACTTGAAATGCTTCAGGTCGATAAAGGGAATTTTCAGCTGCTCGGACAGCGCAGTTAGCAGCCGCACTTCATCGACAAAGCCCAGGTCCACTACGGTGCGACCGAGCTTTGAGCCGGTGCGTTTCTGATCCTGCAGGGCCGTCTGCAACTGGGCCTCGCTGATCAGCCCGGCCTGTACCAGCAGGTCACCGAGGCGAATCTTGCGCTGACGAACGTCTTCCTGGGTCATCCCCGACCTCCTAAGGCGGTGGCGCGCTCGCGGGCAAAGCGCCGCGAGCTTTCATCCAGCCCTACCCCTTGCAAGGCCAGGCGATAGTGACGGCCGGCTTCGACACGCTGCCCCAGCTGATCCAGGGCGATGCCCAGGCCCAATTGCCAGGTGGACTGCTGCGGCCTGAGTGCAACCAGCTTGCCGTACAACTCGGCGCTCTGCGTCCATTGCCCGGTCTGCTGATAGGCGGCAGCCAGCAAGGCAAAGTAGTTGGGTTCCTGGGCCAATGACGGTGGATACTGCTCCAGAGTGGCCACCGCCCCCGCCTGGTCCCCTGCCTGCAACTGGCTGCGCGCCAGCAGCAAGCGCAACTCGCTGTCCTGCGGGGTACGCCGTAGTTGTTCTGGCAACCAGCTGAGCAATGTGTCCTGGCGGCCGGCAGCCAGATAGGCTCGGGCCAGCCAGAGCTGTACCTGAGGATCCTCGTGGCGGTTGCGTTGCAAGTTCTCCAGCTGCGCGATGGCCGCGGCATGGTCACCGCTCTCAAGGGCCTGGCGCGCCAGGCTTATGGCGTCGGGCTGATAGACCGTGACACTGACGCTGGGCTCGGCACTCGGCGCGGCGCTGTCCGGCTGACGCGGAGCTGACTCAGCGGCGGGAGGCGGCGACGGAGCCAAGGGTGCCATCGCCCAGGCGGGAAGTTCGGCTTTGTCCGCATCGGCCGGTAGCGCCTGCGGCAGACTGTCCAGCTGCTGTACCTCCTCCTCAGGCGCGGCCTCTTGCAGCGGCACTTCAATCCAGAGCATCCAGCGATCGCCGGCGGCTTCAAGGCGATCATTGACCTGTAGCTGATCACCCAAGCCAACCAGTAACACCTGAACCTCATCGCCCTTGTTCTCGACCCGCCAGGAGAGACTACGGCCTTCACGCTGCAGGCGCCCATACTGCATCTCACCCGACAACCTGGCGCTGGCCAGACGCAAACTGACCGCACCGCTTTCCTCGCTGCGCCTATAGGCCACCGAGCGGTCAAGCAGCAGCTGGAGCATCAGCCCACGCTGATCATGCTGGGGCAACACATCAAGCACCTGGGCACTGGCAGCCGGCTGCAACACAGGCGTATCAGCCGCTCTCGGTATGGGTGGCACGCCCTTGACCACGCGGCCAATCATCAACCCCACTAACAGGGCGATCAGCAGTACCGCCATAAACCATATAGAGCCACGACGAAGGCGCTCGTAACGGTCGCGTCGTGCTGCGGCGGCTTCATCCACCGCATACAGACCATCGAGCTGCAGGCGTTCACCGGGGGCGGCGCGACGCTTTTCCAGATCGCGCAGCATATCGTTGACCAGGCTCATGGCAGCCACTCCCGCCACTGCTGCAACCAGGGCCAGGTTCCTACCAAAAGGCTCACCGAAACGGCTGCAGCCATGCCCCAGCCCAGCCAGCTGCGGCGCTGCAAGAAGGGTATGGCACCTTCGGTATCGAGATGAGCACGACGAATATGACGCCGTCCAACCTGCCGGACACCTTCACCGAAAGCGGCCATCAAAGCCTTGTGCGCGAGGATATTGAGCAACCGTGGGATGCCACCGCTGGCACGGACCAGGCTGCGAACAGCTGCCGCGTCAAATAGCGGCTCACCCCGGTAACCGGCCACCGCCAGACGCTCGTTGAGGTATCGGCTGGTGTCCTGCACATCCAGGGCACGCAGCTGGTAGGAGAAGGTGATGCGCTGGCGCAACTGGCGAAACTCGTTGCGCGCCAATGTGACATCCAGCTCCGGCTGACCGAACAGCACCACCTGCAACAGTTTGGACTGCTCGGTCTCCAGGTTGGTCAACAGGCGCAACGCCTCCAGAGTGGCGGTGGGCAGCGCCTGGGCCTCGTCGATCAGCAGCACCGTGCTCTTGCCCACCGCGGCCAGTTCGATCAGGCAACGATGCACAGCGTCCAGCACCCCCTGGGCATCAAGCTCATCAACGCCCTCAATCGCCAGTTCCCGCGCCAGGGCCTGTCGCAAGCCCAGTGGACTCAGGCCGGGATTGGGCAGGTAGGCCACCTGAAACAGCGACTCATCCAGTTGATTGAGCAAAGCCCTGCACAGCAGCGTTTTACCGGTGCCCACTTCACCTGTGACCTTGATAAAACCTTCGCCCTCCCCCAAAGCCACACGGAGCAGATTCAGGCAAGCCTGATAAGGCGCCAGCTGCACCAGAAAACCGGTGTTGGGGGTCAGCGCGAAGGGTTTCTCGCGCAGGCCGAAGAAGGTCTCATACATCGTTTAACGCAACTCCTTGAATGTCTCGGCACTACGCCGTAACTCATTGAGCCAGACTTCATCGGTGACCACCTGCGGGCGCATCAGAATTACCAGCTCACTCTGCTGGAAAGTCTTGCGCTGCTGTTTGAACAGGTTGCCGACGATCGGCAGGGTGCTGGCCCAGGGAATATCGGCATCAATGTTCTCGTTGTTGTTCTGCAGCAGGCCACCAATCACCACCACCTGACCACTGCGGGCACGCACGATAGAGTCGGACTGACGGGTGGTGGAGAGCGCCAGCGGCAGATTGAGCACATTGCCCTGGCCCAGGGTGATGACCTTGTTCTGATCCTTGACTCGGCTCACGGTAGGCCGCACATGCAGGGTGACGCTATCGCTTTGGTCAATCTGCGGCGTTACATCCAGGGAAATGCCGGAAAAGAAGGGGGTCAGGGTCACGTCCTGGGTCGGCTCGGTGACGCCGCCCACATTGGCCACACCGCTGGTGGTGGACACGTCGGTGACAAAGAACTCATCGGTGCCAACCTTGATTACCGCCTTCTGGTTGTTCAGGGTGGAGATCCTCGGGCTGGACAACACCCGCACATCGCCCTGGGTTTCCAGCAGCTCGATCAACCCGGTGAAGTTGCCGCTGGTCAGGACTGCGCCAAAAACGCCACCAACTCCCGTCGGCCCACTCAGATTGACCCCGGACAGGCTGGTGCTGATGTCGCCGCCCAGCTGCTCCCAGCTGATACCAGCCTGAAAACCCTTGGCCAGTTGGACTTCGAGAATCTTGGTTTCCAGAATGACCTGCCGCTGCAAGTTGTGCTGCGCCTGCTCAAGAAAACGTGCGACATTTTCCTGGGCCGCGCTGTGGGCACGCACGACCAGCAGACTGGCCTGGGGGTTGACCACCACGCTGCTGTTTTCGTCGCCAGCCACAATCATCTCCACGACCTGGCGCACTTCATTCCAGAAGTCAACATTGCTGCTGGTGGTGACCTGGCTGGCATTGAGGGTGGAAACCGAGCGCGAGGTCCCGCTACCCTGATCTCCTGCCGAGTCCTCCGAACTGGTCACCTGACCCGAGCTTACCCGGGTATCGGACTGGCCGACACGCTGCAGATTGAGGTAATTGAGGTCATAACTGCGGGTAATCACCTTGTTCGGCAGGATCTGGTAGCCGTAACTGGTGCGTCGGAAGTCATAGCCGTAGCTGTCGCGTACCGCCGCCAGCACTTCATCCAGGGTTACCCGACGCAGGCTGAAGGTAATACTGCCCTCGACCTCCGGATGCACGACCAGGTTCTGGCCGGCCCCGTTCATCAGGCTGAGAAAGAACTCCCGCGCGGGCACATCCTTGGCGGCCACATCAAAGCGCGGACCGCTAGCAAGCCCCGCGCCACTGCTCAGGGACGGCAGCAGAGCGGCTTGCACGTCCGGCGGCGGGGGTACCGGGGCCTGTGCCTGCTGCAGGCTTTCAGCCAGCAGCTTGTTGCTCTGCTCATAGAGTTGCTTGTCACCGTCCTGAAAGGTCTGACAGGCGCTGAGCAGGCAGGCCAGGCTCAGCAGGCCCAGGCGGGGCAATAATCGGGTCATGGGCATCATCGGCTCGGTTGCAAGACGGGTTCGGCCAGGCGCAACAGCTGTCGCTGGCCCTGACGTTCAATCAGTACGCTATGCGGGTGGATCGCCAGTACGCGCAGTCCAGCATGCTCGTCTCCGACGCGCAGACTCTGGCCATTGATCAGGGCACGGCTGCTCTGGCTCTGGGCGCCACGCACAATGGCCTGCAGCTGTAACGGCGCGCTGCCTACCATCTCGGCGTTCGACCCACGCAGACTGACCGGCGGCTGGGTCGGGTCGATGGAAGAGGCCAGGGTGGGAGCGGTCATCAGCAACAGAACGACGGCAAGACATCGGCGCAAGTCTTTATTCAATGGAGGATTAGACACCGACCCACCCCGCTTGCCGGCTCAGGGTATAGAGCCTGAGGCGAATCTGCGCCTGAGCCGGCCCCTCCTCACCGACCTGATAATCCAGGCTGTCCCAGTTGAGCTGCCAGCCACTGGCCTGCACCGCCTGCAAATAGCTCAGCAGATCGAAATAACCGCCCTGCAGGCTGAGGCGCTAGCCGTGCCTGTAAAGCACCACAGGGGCCTTGCCGAGCCCTTCTTCACCTGGAGTGGCAGTTGCCAGCTCAACCGGCTCACTGAAGCTTTCCAGCCCAAGCAGGCGCAGTTGCGGTTGCTTGCGCAACAACTCCTCCAGCAGAGCCTGCATTTGCTGCGGGCTGATCAGCGCCGCAGTACTGGCATCGATCTGCTCCAGCAGCTCGGCACGATTGGCCGCGGCGCTCAGCAACGCGCTGCGGTATTGCAGATTGGGATCGGCTTGCAGGCGCGCCTGCAATTCGGCCAAGCCGGCCAGAGCCACCTGCTCGCGCGCCTCGATATTGGCAAGACTGGCTTGCTGTTGGCTGCGGCGCAGGCTGAGAGGGTCGGAGACCAGCAGCACATAGAGCATGGCGAGCAGCCCCAGACCCACGGCGTACATCAGCCAGCGCTCACGTGGGGCCAGGGCCTGCCAGCGCTCAATCCAGTTATTCATTTGCGTTCTCCGGGTCGCTTGGCTGGGACGACAGGTCGAAGTGCAGCAACTGATCCTCACCGCGCCTTACATCGAAGCGGGCAAATTCACGCCCCTGAAACTCCGAACTCTGGCCGAGGCGTTGCAGGTAGCTGGGCAGCAACTCCTGATCCTGGCTGCGCCCTTGCAGACGTATCTGCCTGCCACCCTCACTGAAGCGGATGGCGTGTAGCCAAAGCCCGCTGACAGGATGCTGCTCGGTCAGCGCCTGGAGCGGCGCCACAAAACCACCACGCCCTTGCTGCTCAAGCAACTGCAGGTAACCGAGCACTTGCTGCAGTTGCCGGTTTTCAGCCTCCCGAGCGCTCAGCTCAAGGGGCAGCCGCGTATCCAGCTGGGGTTCTACAAAACCGGCCTGGGCTGCCTGCAGGCGAAGCTCCTGCTCCTGAGCGGCGCTCTCGGCCAGCCTCAGCCTCGCAGCGCCCTGCTGAACCTGCCAGAACTGCCAGCCGGCATCCAGCGCACACAGCAGCAACACCAGCAGCAAACCAGCCAACATATACCGGGGCTGCGGGCCGGTAGGCTGCTTACGCTCGAACTGATAGAGGTTGAGGTTCTGCATCAGGATGCCTCCTGACGCAGCGCGGCGCCAACGGCGGCCATGCAGTAGGCCTGGGTCTGCTCATCCAGTTCCGCAGCAGCCTGCCCCGGGAACAGGTCGGCCAGCGTCAGCGCTTGCAGCTTGACGGCCAAACCACTGCCCAGGGCGGCAAGGGCTTCGGCACCGTGGCGTTTCATTGGCAGCAGCAAGAGGCGATTGATATAGCCCTTGCCCAACTGGCTTTCGTAGTAATCCAGGGAGCGCTGAATCTCCAGGGTGACGGCTGAGAAGTCCTGTTCGGCCTGGTTCAGGCCCTGTTCGATGCGCCGCGCCATATACAGATCCGCACCATGCTGCACCGAGATAAGCCCTTCACTGGAGCGCAGACGCAGCAATGCCAGGCTCATGCCCTCACAGCCGGCGAGCAGACCAAGATTGCGAAAGGCCATTTCGGTGACATCGATGCTGTTCAACTGCAATTGGGCCTGGCTACAGAGGCGCGACCAGGCCTGCATACGGGCCTTGCTGAGCACCGCGCAGTAGGCCATGCGCGAACGCCCCCGGTAGGCATCCTCGGGCAGATTGAAGGCGTCCAGCACCACATCGTCCAGGGGCTCACTGATCAGGTCCTTGACCTTCCAGCGCATGGCATCACGTAGCTCTTCGGCGGGAACGTCGGGGCTGTCGAGAAGAAGCATCTGATAGGTGGCCGGGTGCAGCACCAGATTGACCGGCATACCGGCCAGTCCCAGTTCGGTCACCATGGAATGCAACAGCGCCGGCTGCTCGTCTGGGCTGGCACCTTGGAACTGGCAGTGCAGCAGACGCGGAGCCTCACCGGGCTCACGCACAACCTGAGCGAGGCGGTGCGCCTCGGTCATCGCGTGGTGGTGCTGTCGCGCCGCCCCGGTGCTATCCGGACCGTGGTGCACATCGACGTGCCGCTCGCCGAGCGCAAGGCCCGTGAGGCGGAGCTGAGCGAGCGGCAGCGGGACCTCTGGGAACTGCTGCGCGCGGAGGCGCTCGCCGCCGACCGGGAGCTGATCGATGCCTGAGCCGGCGCCGCGCGGGCGGCCGGTCGCGTTCCGTGGCGGCGGCTTCACGGTGCAGCGGTCCGGCTTTGTCGGGCCGGCCGTGTTCGTCGCGGTGATTGCGTTGTGGGAGCTCGGTTCCCGCAGCGGCATCATTCACCCGCTCGTGCTGCCGGCGCCGTCCGAGGCCTTCAACGCCTTTCTCGAGCTCGTGCGCAGCGGGCTGCTGTGGAAACACGTCGGCGCGTCGCTGCAGCGGCTGATCGTGGGCTGGGTGT
>JBFHPI010000085.1:0-9800 GCA_041592855.1 Pseudomonas sp. | reverse complement strand
TGGCGCCAATCACGACGATCCGGGGTCGGGTGCAGCTGCTCGGCCTCGCGCAAGCGCTCAAGCGACCAGGGCCCGGCCTGGGCATCGGCGGCAGCGCACACCGGGATCAGCCATTCCTCGAACAGCAGCACGCTGTCCCACTCCTCGGGGAACTGGCCATCGGACAACAGCACGGCGCAGTCAAAGGGCTCGTGGCGGAAATCCACCTTGTCCACGTCCATCCAGGCACTGGTCAGCTGCACCTCGCTGTCCGCATGGGCCAGACGGTAGTGCGACAGACGCCCCAGCAGCCAGCGCATGGTCAGGGTCGAGGGCGCCTTCAGCCGCAGCACCTGGTCATCGGCACGCAGGGCCGTGCAGGCCCGCTCCAGCGCATCGAAGCCATCACGCAGCCCCGGCAATAGGGCGCGGGCCGGGTCGGTCAGCTGCAGGCTGCGCCCACGGCGCTCGAACAGGCGACAGGCAAAGTGCGCCTCCAGGGTACGGATATGCCGGCTTACCGCGCTCTGGGTAATGGCCAACTCCTCGGCCGCGCGGGTAAAGGAGGCATGCCGTGCTGCGGCCTCGAAGGCGCGCAGGGCATAGAGTGGCGGCAGACGCCGGTTCATGGCAGTAAAGCATGAGTATTAGTCATACCTGACATGGCTATTTTCCTTTTGTGGCGGACGATTTCACGCCAGAGAATAGCTTCTATTGCTAATCCCCTGACAGCCTGGGGAAGCCTCTCCTAGCGAAGTTTTACTCATCATGAAGAATGTCCTTGGCCACGAGTTGGGCGCATTGCTGCGCCTGGCCGGCCCCCTGATCTCCGCTCAATTGGCCCACGCGCTGATGATTTTCACCGACACGCTGATGATGGCGATGCTCGGCCCACAGCAACTGGCCGGCGGTGCCCTCGGCGCCACCTGCTATTTCATCTTCTCGATCTTCTGCACCGGGGTGATCGCCGCCGTTGGCAGCCTGGTCGCCATCCGCCACGGCGCCGGCGATCCGCAGGGGGTCACCCGCCTGTTGCACAATGGCCTGTGGCTGGCCCTGCTGCTGGGCATCGTCAGCGCGCTGTGCCTCAACAGTTTCGGCCCGCTGCTGCCGCACCTGGGCCAGGCCCCCGATGCCGCCAGCCTGGCCATGGAGTTCCTGCGCCCGCTGTCGCTGGCACTGCCCGGCTACCTGTGCTTTATGGCCATGCGCGGCTTCACCAGCGCCATCGGCCACCCCGGCCCGGTGATGACCATCAGCATCGTCGGCACGGCGGCCAACTTCATCATCAACTACGCGCTGATCAAGGGCTGGTTTGGCTTGCCCAGTCTGGGCCTGAGCGGCATCGGCATGACCACCGCCCTGGTCAGCAGCGCCATGGCCCTGGCCTTGGGCCTGTATATCCTGCTGGCTCCCACCTACCGGCCCTATAGGCTGCGGCGCGGCCTGCCCCGTCCACAGCGGGCGGAAATGCGCGCCCTGCTGCGTTTGGGCCTGCCCATCGGTGGCACCTATGCAGCCGAGCAGGGGCTGTTCACCTTCGCCACCCTGTGCATGGGCGCCCTGGGCAGCGTGCAGCTGGCGGCGCATCAGATCGCCATGCAGACGGTGGCCCTGGCCTTTATCGTGCCGCAAGGGCTGTCCTACGCGGTGACCTTCCGCGTCGGCCTGCATTACGGGGCCGGGCGTCTGCCTCTGTCGCGCCTCAGCGGGCATCTGGGCATGGGCCTGGGGGCGGCGCTGATGCTGCTGTTCGCCCTGCTCTTCTGGCTATTGCCGGAGGCGATCATCGGTTTGTTCCTCGACCGTCATGATCCGGCCTTCGCCGAGATCGTCACCCTGGCCATCAGCCTGCTGGCCATCGCAGCCTGGTTCGAGCTGTTCGATGGCCTGCAAAGCATCGCCATGGGCGCAATACGCGGGCTGAACGACGGCCGCACCACCCTGCTGATCGGTCTGAGCGGTTACTGGTGCGTCGGAGCACCGCTGGCCTGGCTGCTGGCCTTCCCGCTCGGCTGGGGTGCAGCGGGCATCTGGTGGGGGCTGGCGGCGGGCCTGGCAGTAACGGCGAGCGGCCTGGTGCTGGGTTTCCAGTGGAAGACGGCGCAGCTGCAGCAGCCCGGCAAGGCGCCAGGCGAGGCCTGCCTGTCTTAGCGGCGGGGCTTGATACCGGACAACCCTGCGTAGCTTTGACCCCCGGCCTAGGCGGTGCGCACGGCGCACCCCAGGCGTCAGGGCGGCGTAGCGGCCAGCAATGACTGGCGCTGGCCAAACACCAGAAAACGCGCCAGCTCGGCCAGCGGCAGTGGCTTGCTGATCAGGTAGCCCTGCACCTGATCGCAGCCGAACTGGCGCAGCAGGGCCAGCTGTTCCGGGGTTTCCACCCCTTCGGCCACCACCTGTAGGCTGAGGTTCTGGGCCAGCTTGACCATGGCATTGACCAGTTGCCGATGCTCGGCACGCTCGCCCATCCCGGCGACGAAGCTCTTGTCGATCTTGAGCAGAGTGATGGGCAGGCTGGACAGGTGCACGAAGGAGGAAAAACCGGTGCCGAAGTCATCCAGGGAGAAGCGCACCCCCAGTCGGCCCAGAGCGCCCATGGTCTGCTGCACCTGTTCGCTGCGGCGCATCACTGCAGTCTCGGTCAGCTCGAACTCCAGCCAGCGGGCCTCGACCCCACGTTCGCTGATCAGGCGGCTCAGGGTCGACAGCAGCTGACTGTCCTGAAACTGGCGGAACGACAGATTGACCGCCATATGCAGCGGTTCCTGGCCACGCCCACGCAGCCACTGCATATCGCGCAGGGCACGGGAGATGACCCAATAGCCCAGAGGAATGATCAGCCCACTTTCCTCGGCCAGGGGGACAAATTCGCCTGGCCCCAGCAGGCCATGCTTGGGATGCTGCCAGCGTACCAGCGCCTCCAGCCCCACCACCTGCCCGCTGCGCAGGCACAGGCGTGGCTGGTAATGCAGCTCCAGTTCGTCACGGCGCAAGGCGCGGCGCAACTCGCCTTCCAACTCGGCCTTGTTGCGCGCGCCGCGGTTGATCCGCTCATCGTAGATATGAAAGCTGCAGCCTTGCTGGCTTTTGGCCTGCTGCATGGCGATATGGGCATGCCACATCAGGCTGTCGCCACTGCTCTGGGCGCCGGCCCGGGCCAGGCCCAGGCTGCAGCCCAGCAGCAGGCTCTCGCCCTCCACCCAATAGGGCTCGCCCAGGCTCTCACCAATGCGCACAGCCAGACGCTCGGCGCGCTGTGGGTCACTGCGACAGTCGAGCAGCAGGGCGAATTCGTCGCTGCCCAAACGGGCCAGTTGGTCGCCGGCCTGCAGCTGCGCCTTGAGCCTCGCCACCACCTGCAGAATCAGACTGTCGCCGCCCTGATAACCGAGGGCGTCGTTGGCGTGGTGGAAGTTATCCAGGTCCAGATGACCGAGCACCAGACCATGGCCGCCCTGCTCGGCCATGCGCGCCTCCAGCAGGCTCTGAAACCCCTGGCGGTTGGCGATACCGGTCAACGTATCCTGCTCGGCCAGGCGTTCCAGCCGCGCATTCAGCTGCAGACGCTCAGCTGCATACCGCAGACATCGGCGCAGCGTCTCGGCTGTCAGCTGCTGGCGCACCAGCCAGTCCCCGGCATGGACCGGTGCCGTGCATGGTTCTTCTTCCAGTAACAGGATGGTGGCCTGAGGGCAGTAATTATTAGTCGGCAATAGGTGTGGAGGGCACAGCAGCAAGCCATTGAACACGCCGTCGAACAGGCCGCGGGCCGCCACCCAGGATGGCGCCGTGATCAGCACATAGCCTTTACCCAGGGCCTCCACCTGCGGACGCAGCAATGCCGGCCAGGCTGGTGCATCGGCCAGCAGGAGCAGGCACACAGGTTCGACGGACGCGGACAAACAACCCCCAAAACATCAAGATGGCCAGTGCTTAAGCACTCGAGTGCGCCTTTGCGGCGTCTAAGTAGAGCGTTGGACCCTACCGGCTGTAGACAGTCCTTTTGCCTATGCCGGGGCTCTAGGCCAAGCCTGAGCGACCGACAAGTGGCACCAGAGTACTGGATAACTGGAAATAGCCAAGCCTGGCACTCTGCCATTGTGTGCGCCTGTGCACAGTTCCAGACGGTCGCGGCACGGGGCCCAATGCCTGCTAAAATGCGCGGCCTTTTCCCAGCGATTGATCCCATGTCCCGACTGAACCCCCGGCAGCAAGAGGCCGTGAACTATGTCGGCGGCCCTCTTTTGGTGCTCGCCGGCGCAGGCTCCGGCAAGACCAGCGTGATCACCCGCAAGATCGCCCATCTGGTGCAGAACTGCGGGATCCAGGCCCGCCATATCGTCGCCATGACCTTTACCAACAAGGCCGCGCGGGAGATGAAGGAGCGCGTCGGCAGCCTGCTCAAGGGCCCGGAGGCCCGTGGCCTGACGGTGTCGACCTTCCACAATCTGGGGATGAACATCATCCGCAAGGAATACGCGCGCCTGGGCTACAAGCCCGGTTTCTCGATCTTCGATGACGGCGATATCAAGGCCCTGCTCACCGACATCATGCAGAAGGAGTATTCCGGCGATGACGGCGCGGACGAGATCAAGAACTATATCGACAGCTGGAAGAACGACCTGATCCTGCCCGAGCAGGCCCTGGCCGGGGCGCGCAATCCCAAGGAGCAGACCGCCGCGATTGTCTACCTGCACTACCAGCGCACCCTGCGCGCCTACAACGCGGTGGATTTCAACGACCTGATCCTGCTGCCGGTGATGCTGTTCCAGGAGCACAAGGACATCCTGGAGAAGTGGCAGAACCGCATCCGCTACCTGCTGGTGGACGAATACCAGGACACCAACGCCAGCCAGTACCTGCTGGTGAAACTGCTGGTGGGCATGCGCAACCAGTTCACCGTGGTCGGTGACGACGACCAGTCGATCTACGCCTGGCGCGGCGCTCGGCCGGAAAACCTGATGCTGCTGAAAGAGGACTATCCGTCCCTGAAGGTGGTGATGCTGGAGCAGAATTACCGCTCCACCAGCCGCATCCTCAAGTGCGCCAACATCCTCATCGCCAACAACCCCCATGCCTTCGAGAAGCAACTGTGGAGCGAGATGGGCATGGGCGACCCGATCCGGGTGATCCGCACCCGTAACGAAGATGCCGAATGCGAGCGGGTGGCCCTGGAGATCCTGACCGAGCACCTGCGCACCGGCCGCCCCTACAGCGACTACGCCATCCTCTACCGTGGCAACTACCAGGCCAAGCTGATGGAGCTGAAGCTGCAGCACCACCAGATTCCCTATCGCCTGTCTGGCGGCACCAGCTTCTTCGCCCGCCAGGAGGTGAAGGACCTGATGAGCTACTTCCGCCTGCTGGTCAACCCGGACGACGACAACGCCTTTCTGCGCGTGATCAACGTGCCGCGCCGGGAGATCGGCTCCACCACCCTGGAAAAGCTCGGCAACTACGCCACCGAACGCAAGATCAGCATGTATGCCGCCGCCGGTGAAATCGGCCTGGGTGAACATCTGGATGCACGCTTTACCGAGCGCCTGCAGCGCTTTACCCGCTGGATGGACCGGGTGCGCCAGGAGTGCGCGCAGAACGACCCGATCGCCGCCATTCGCAGCATGGTCATGGATATCGACTACGAGAACTGGCTCAGGCAGAACGCCTCCAACGACAAGGTCGCCGACGCGCGCATGGGCAACGTCTGGTTCCTGGTCGATGCCCTGAAGAACACCCTGGAGCGCGACGAAGACGGCGACATGACCATCGAGGACGCCATCGGCAAGCTGGTCTTGCGCGACATGCTGGAGCGTCAGCAGGAAGAGGAAGAAGGCGCCGAGGGCGTGCAGATGATGACCCTGCACGCCTCCAAGGGCCTGGAATATCCCTCGGTGTATATCCTCGGCGTGGAGGAGGAAATCCTCCCGCACCGCTCCAGCATCGAGGCCGATACGGTTGAGGAAGAGCGGCGCCTGGCCTACGTCGGCATCACCCGGGCCAAGCGCAACCTGACCATGACCTTCGCCGCCAAGCGCAAGCAGTACGGTGAAATCATGGACTGCTCGCCGAGCCGCTTTCTCGATGAACTGCCACCCGAGGATCTGGTCTGGGAGGGCCTGGAAGACGCCCCCGCCGAGGTTAAGGCCGCCACCGGCAACTCGGCCCTGGCCAATATGCGCGCCATGCTGAAACGCTAGGCGATAGCTCAACAGTCATTTATCCCGGCGCAGACCGGGCACCGAACAGCACCAAGAGGGTAACCGCGTGGAAGCGCTAAAACAGAAGATTCGCGAAGAAGGCACCGTGCTTTCGGAGCACGTACTCAAGGTCGATGCCTTTCTCAATCACCAGATCGACCCCAAGCTGATGCAACAGATCGGTCATGAGTTTGCCCAGCGTTTTGCCGGCCAGAACATCAGCAAGATCGTCACCATCGAGGCCTCGGGCATTGCCCCGGCGGTGATGGCCGGCCTGGAGCTGGGCGTACCGGTGATCTTCGCGCGCAAGTACCAGTCGCTGACACTCAAGGATGACCTGTATATCTCCAAGGTGTTTTCCTTCACCAAGCAGAGCGAAAGCACCCTGGCCATCTCGGCCAAGCACCTGGGTGCCCAGGATCATGTACTGCTGATCGATGACTTCCTCGCCAACGGCCACGCCGCCCGCGCCCTGATCGACCTGATCGGCCAGGCCGGCGCCAGCATCGCCGGGATCGGCGTGGTGATCGAAAAGTCCTTCCAGCGCGGCCGCGCCGAACTGGATGCCCAGGGCTACCGGGTCGAGTCGCTGGCGCGGATCGCCTCGCTAAGGGATGGCCAGGTCGAGTTTCTCGACTGAAGACTGATGACCAGGAGTGAGTAGGGTGCGCCAGCTCCGGCTGTGCGTTTCTGGTGCGCATGGCGCAGCCTACGGCGCTACCGGGCAAAGCCCTGTGTAGGGCCACAAAAATCGTCCGGAGCGATTTTTGACGTCGCGCAGCGACGCCCTAAAGGGTGGCTGCCAGGGATGGCAAGGTACAAAAAAACCGCCCGTAGGCGGTTTTTAACTGCTGCTGTCCCTTACAGGCCGGACATCTTGACGATGGCTTCGCGCAGCTCATCGTCGGTGCAGTCGTTGCAAGTGCCCTTCGGCGGCATGGCATTGATGCCGGAGATGGCGGTGGCGAGAATGCCATCGATACCGCCCTTGGCATCGGCGCGAGCCTTCCAGGCAGCGGTGTCGCCGATCTTCGGCGCGCCGAGGATTCCCGGGGTGTGGCAGGCGCCGCAGTATTTGGCGACCACATCGTCCGCGGTACGGGCAGCACCAGCGGCAACCGCCACGGCACCGACGCCCTTGCATTCCTGACCCTGAATGCACACTTCGCCCACCGGCTTGAGACGCTCGGCAATGGCCTCATCGGTCGTGGCCTGAGCGGTTACTGCCCACAGGGCCAACACAGTTGCCGGCGCTACCAGCATTTTCTTCATCAGATTCACGGTACACCCTCATCGTGGCTAGTCACGCCCGCGGCCACGGTTTCGCGAGCGGGCGTCAGTATAACGGCAAGCCGGCCAGGCTGAAACAACCCAGATTGTCGCAGGGTTTTAGAACGTGCTTATGATCCCGCGAGCTAGAGTTATGCAAGGCGAAAGCAGGCGAGGAAGCGGAGTGTACTGTTGTACATGAGCATTCCGAGCCTGCTTTCAACGCAGCAGAACCGACGCGCAGCAGATCATAAACAGGTTCTTAGAAGTTTGCTGGCGTGGTGGCACTAATCAGACGCGCCGGCTGCTCGAAGGGGTTGCGGAAGCGATGCGGCTTGCTGCTCTCGAAGTAGTAGCTGTCACCCGGTTCGAGGATAAACACCTCGCTGCCCACGGTCAGCTCCAGCTTGCCGGAGACCAGCATGCCGGCTTCCTCGCCCTCATGAGCGTACATCTCGTCGCCGGTATCGGAGCCTGCGGGATAGGTTTCATCGAGAAAGGAAATGGCCCGGCTGGGATGGGCCTTGCCCACCAGCTTCATGGTGATGGCGCCACTGCAGATATCGGTGAGTTCGGCCGCGCGGTAGACCACCTGGGCCTGACTGTCCTGCTCCACATCCAGGGAGAAGAACTCCACCAGGGACATGGGAATGCCCGCCAGCACCTTTTTCAACGAACTGATCGAGGGACTGACGCTGTTCTTCTCGATCATCGAGATGGTGCTGTTGGTTACGCCGGCCCGTTTGGCGAGTTCACGCTGGGACAGGCCCTTGAGTTTGCGAATGGATTGCAGTCGAACACCGACGTCCAATGCTGGAGTCCCCCTAGGGAAGATAGGTCAAAGTGCGCCTATCATGGCAACAGCGTTCAGTATTTACAACAGGCGAATAGAATTCCTAGGCAAACGGGCGTTTCAATCCCCGAGATAGAGCAGCGGCGCCCGGCGCAGGTTGCAGAAAATCTGGTAGGGAATACTGTCTGCAGCCATGGCCACATCGCTGGCCAGCACTTGCTTGCCCCAGAGCTCGACCCGGCTGCCCAGCCCAGTGTGCGGTAAATCGGTGAGGTCGACGGTGAGCATATCCATCGATACCCGGCCGATCAGGCGGGTCAGCTGGCCGTCCACCGCAACCGGGGTGCCGGTGGGTGCATGGCGCGGATAGCCATCGGCATAACCCATGGCGACCACGCCGACCCGGGTTGGCCGCTCGGCGACAAAGCGTGCGCCGTAGCCCACCGGCTCACCGGCCGCCAGCTCGCGTACGCTGATGATCTTCGATTCCAGGGTCATCACCGGCTGCAGGCGAGCCGCCTCGGCCTGCGCCTGTTCAAAGGGTGTGGCGCCATACAGCATGATGCCGGGGCGCACCCAGTCGCTCGGTACGTTGGGCCAGCCCAATACCGCCGGCGAGTTGCGCAGGCTGACCTCCGCGGCAATACCCTGACGCGCCTGCTCGAACACCGCGAGCTGCTCCTGGCTGCGCGGGCAGTCCAGCTCGTCGGCCCGGGCGAAGTGGCTCATCAGTACGATCTTGCCGACCTTGCCACTGGCCAGCAGGCGCTGGTAGGCAGCCGGGTAGTCGGCCGGGTGCAGACCGACGCGGTGCATGCCGCTGTCCATCTTCAGCCAGATGCACAGGGGTTTGCTCAGGGCGCTGCGCTCGATGGCTTCGACCTGCCACAGGTCATGCACCACGCAC
Source organism: Pseudomonas sp. (assembly GCA_041592855.1). Lineage (GTDB taxonomy): Bacteria > Pseudomonadota > Gammaproteobacteria > Pseudomonadales > Pseudomonadaceae > Aquipseudomonas. Next base: position 652 of record JBFHPI010000085.1, on the reverse strand, counting down.
CACAGCTCGTGCTGCTCGATCAGCGGCAATTCGTCGGCCTCGAAGAAACCTTCCAGCAACAGAATCGGCCCACGGATACCGGCCTCGCGCAGGGCCAGGGCTTCCTCGATACAGGCCACGGCAAAGCCATCGGCCTGTTCCTGTAGGGCCTGAGCGCAACGCACGGCCCCGTGGCCATAGGCATCGGCCTTGATCACCGCCAGGGCTTTGGCTCCGGTCAGTTCACGGGCCAGCTGGTAGTTGTGGCGCAGGGCGTTGAGGTCGATCAGGGCACGGGCAGGACGCATGGTGTTCTCGAACAGATCCGTTTCAGGCTTGAAGATGGCCAAATTATAAAAAAGCCCGGGTGTGATGCCGGGCAAGTACTTATCGCAATCGGGATGCTGGCGACTCAGACAGCCGCCACCACCATCATTTCCACCAACACTTCGGGCTTGTACATCTTCGCCTCGACGCAGGCACGAGCGGCGGCGGCGCCTTCGGCGACCCAGGCGTCATACTCGGCGTTGAGCCCCTCGTAGTGAGCGTCCATGTCCTTGAGGTAGATGGTCACGGACAGAATCTTGGACTTGTCGCTGCCGGCCTCGGCCAGCATGCGGTCGATATTGGCCAGGGTCTCGCGGGTCTGCTGACGGATATCGCCACTGTAGTC
>JBFHPI010000084.1:0-9855 GCA_041592855.1 Pseudomonas sp. | reverse complement strand
GTGAATGGCCGCCCTATCTCGGCGAACAGCTCCCCCATCAGGGCGTGGCCTCACGCATCGTCGCCGAAGCCTTTGCCCTGGAAGGAGTGCAGGTGCAATGGGAGTTCCACCCCTGGGCCCGCTCCCTGCAACTGGCCGAACGCGGCCAGCGCCATGGCAGCGCGGTATGGCTGCGCAGCCCGGAACGCGAAGCCAAGTTCTTTATCAGCGACCCGGTGGTGGAGAGCGGTTACTACCTGTTTCACCGCAAGGACTATGCCTTTGACTGGCAGCAGGTCAGCGACCTGCAGGGGCGACGCCTGGCCGGCACCCGCGGCTATGACTACGGCGAAGCCTTTCAGCAGGCCGAGACCGCAGGGCAGCTCAAGGTCAACCGGGTCAACAGCGATGAAATCGCCTTTCGCCAGTTGCTGGCCCGCCGTGTCGACCTTTTCCCGATGGACAAGGTGGTCGGCTTCGACATGCTGCACCAGCATTTCAGCGCCGCCGACCGCGCTCAGCTGAGTTTCCATCCCAAGCCCCTGCGCAGCGACAGCCTGCACCTGCTGCTGAGCCGCGACGTCGCGGGAAACGCCGAACTGATCGAACGTTTCAACCGTGGCCTGGAGCAGTTACGTGCCAGCGGCAAGATCGCCCAGTATCTGCTGGAAATGCAAAGGCCGCTAAGCCTGGGCCCCTGAGGCAAACTCCACCCGCACCAGCAGGCCATGGGGCCGAGCCTGATGCAGACTGATCCGGGCCTGATGGGCACGGCAGATTTCCCCGACTATGGCCAAACCCAGACCGGCCCCGGAACCGCTGGCACTGCGCCGGTAGAAACGGGCAAAGACCTTGTCATGCTCATCCGCTGGAATGCCCGGACCATTGTCCTCCACCTCCAGCAGCGGCCCCGGCAATACCCGCAGAACCACCTGACCGCCGGCCGGAGTATGGGCCAGGGCGTTGTCCAGCAGGTTGCACAACAGCTCGTTGAGCAGGGTCGGCTCGCCGAGCAGCCACACCGACTGCTCGCCCTCCAGGGCCAGATCGATGCCGCGGGCATGGGCCAGAGGCGCCAGGGCCAGGCCCAGCTCCCGGGCCAGCTGACTCAGATCCAGGCGTTCGGCGCCGCCCTCGGCAATCGCCCGGGCGCCGCTTTCGATGCGGGCCATGGACAGCAGCTGGTTGGCCAGATGGGTCAATTTGTCGGTATTCTGCGCCGCGTCCTCCAGGGTGCTGCGCCACACCTGCGCCTCCTGGGCGCGCAGGCCCAGCTCGACCCGCGCCTTGAGCGCCGCCAGGGGCGTGCGCAGTTCATGGGCAGCATCGGCAATAAACTGCGCCTGACGCTCGAACAGATCACGCAACCGTTCGTTGAACTGATTCAGCGCGCCCACTAACGGCCGCAGTTCCCGCGGCAGATCGGCATCCGGCAAGGGCCGCAAGTCGTCACTGGCACGACTCGCCACACTGCGCCGCAGGCTCTCCAGCGGGCGCAGGGCCAGCGTTACAGCCAGCCACACCAGCAGCAAGGCGCAGAGGGCCAGCAACCCCATGCGCAGCAGAGTGCCAAGCAATAATTGCCGGGCCATACGCTCGCGGGCACCCTGGGTCTCGGCCACGCGAATCTCCGCCATGCCGTTGACGCCCGGCTCGCTGACCGGCTGCAGCAGGCTGACCACCCGCACCCCCTGGGTGCGGTACTCGGCGTCATAGAAACGCGCCAGGGCCGGATAGTCATCGGTGCGCGGCGCATCCGCCGGCGCGGCCGGCAGGTCCTCATAGCCCGACACCGACTCGCCCTGCAGATTCAGCACCTGGTAGTAAATGCGTCCGGCACTGTCATAGGCGAAGGTGTCCAGGGCCACATAGGGCACATTGGCCTTGAGGCTGCCGGCCTCGGTATACAGCCCCTCGGCGATGGCCCGGGCCGAGGCCAGCAGGGTCCGGTCGTAGGCCGTATCGGCCGCCTGGCGCGCGCTCCAGTAGGCACTCAGGCTGCTGGCCAGCAGGATCAGCGCCAGCAGCAGGGCCAGGCGCCGCAACAGCCGCCCGCGCAGGCTGCCCGCTGCCGCCATTGAGCGCGTTTCAGTCACCGACAGCCTCCAACAAATAGCCCAGGCCGCGGAAGGTGACGATACGCACGCCACCGCCTTCGAGCTTCTTGCGTAAACGGTGGATGTAGATCTCGATGGCCTCGGGGCTGGCCTCCTCATCCAGACCGAACAGCTGAGCCGCCAGCTGTTCCTTGCTCATCACCCGCCCGGGCCGCGCGATCATCGCCTCCAGCACCCCCTGTTCGCGGGCCGTCAGGCTCAGCGTCGCCCCATCCAGGCTGAAACGGCGGGTGCCCAGGTCATAGAGCAGGTTGCCGCAGCGCTGCTGCTGTTCACCGCCCAACAGGCTACGGCGCAGCAGGGCCTTGACCCGCGCCTCCAGTTCGGACAATTCAAAAGGCTTGGCCAGGTAATCATCGGCGCCCAGGTTGAGACCGTGCACCCGATCCTTGACCTCGCCACGGGCGGTGAGCATCAGCACCGGCAGGGTCTTGCCACGCTCACGCAGGCGCGCCAACACCTGAAAACCGTCCAGGCGCGGCAGGCCGATATCGAGAATGGCCAGGGCGTAATCTTCGCTGGCCAGAGCCAGGTCGGCGGCCACTCCGTCATGCAGCACATCCACCGTCCAGCCTCCGTCCTTGAGCGCCTGGGCCACACTGGCCGCCAGCGGCAGATGGTCCTCGACCAATAGAATTCGCACCCAACCTCCCCCCAGCCACGCCGGTTCTACAGAGGGCCGGAGTGTACAGCGCCGTGCTCGCTTGTGAATTGCCCAAATGCCGGCACCAGCCCTCAGGAAAATCTCTCCGGCCTGGCCACGTTGTGCACCACAAACCAGACCGCCAATACCCCAGACGTTTTTTTAGCACTGAAAGGCTGGCGAAAGCTTGCCTCCTTAGGATCGCTGACAGGTGGCTCGAACCACCGACCAGAACGACCCGCGCAGTGGTGCGCAGGCGTGACAAAAACAACAATGGAGACCACAAGATGCTCAAGGCATCCCGTCAGGCCCTGCCGCCTGCTCACCTGCTCAGCCTAGCCGTAGCCGCAGCGCTGCTCGCCCCTGCCGCCCAGGCCGCTTTTGTCGAAGACAGCAAAGCCAGCCTGACCACCACCAATATCTACCTGAACCGCGATTTTCGCGAAGGCACCCGCGCGCAACAGAACAAGCGCGAGGAATGGGGCCAGGGCTTCTGGCTCGATATCCAGTCCGGCTTCACCGAAGGCACGGTCGGTTTCGGCCTCGATGCCCTGGGCCTGCTCGGGGTCAAGCTGGATTCTGGTGGCGGCCGCACCGGCACCGACCTGTTGCCGGTGCGGGATGACGGCGGCACCCCAGATCAGTTCGCCCGCCTGGGCCTGACCGCCAAGGTTAAGGTCTCGCAAACCGAGTTCCGCTATGGCTCGCATATCCCCGAACTGCCGGTGGTCAAGGCCAGCGACAGCCGCCTGCTGCCCCAGGTATTCGAGGGTGGGCTGCTGACCTCCAGCGAAATCGACGGCCTGACCTTTACCGGCGGGCGCCTGGACAAGGTGATCGACCGCGCCTCGACCAACTCCGAGGAACTCGTCCTCAACAGCAAGAACCGCCGCTTCGCCGCTGGGGTCAGCGCCGACCACCTGGACCTGCTCGGCCTCGACTACCAGCTCAACAAAAACCTCAAGGCGCGCTACTTCCATGCCGAGCTTGAGGACATCTACCGGCAGAACTTCTTCAACCTGCTGGCCAGCTACCCCCTGGGCGGCGGCACCCTGGCTGCCGACCTACGCCTGATGCTCAGCGACGATTCCGGTCAGGCCAACGCCGGCAAGATCGACAACCGCGCACTCAACGGCATGCTCAGCTACGCCCACAGCGGGCACAAGCTCAGCCTGGCCTACCAGAAGATGAGCGGCGACACCGGCTACGCCTATATCGATGGCAGCGACCCCTACCTGGTCAATTTCGTGCAGATCAACGATTTCGCCAACGCCGACGAGCGCTCCTGGCAGGCCCGCTACGACTACAACTTCGCCAGCCTGGGCCTGCCCGGCCTGAGCTTCCTCACCCGCTATGTCAAGGGCACTGACGCCCGCATTGCCGGCAGCGACCAGCGTGGCGGCGAGTGGGAGCGCGATATCGAACTCAAATACGTGGTGCAAAGCGGCGCGCTCAAGGATGTCTATGTACGCCTGCGCAACGCCAGCTTCCGCTCCGACTTCGCCCGCGATGCGGACGAGAACCGCATCATCGTCGGCTACACACTGCCGATTTGGTAATCCACAATAAAAAACCGCGAGGAACCAAAAATGAAAACTGCCTTTACCCGCATTGCCCTGGCCACCGCCTGTATGGCCTTCGCCGGCCAGTTGCTGGCCGGCGAACCCAAGCGTCCCGAGTGCATTGCCCCGGCCAAGCCCGGCGGCGGTTTCGACCTGACCTGCAAACTGGCCCAGAGCGGCCTGAAAGATGAAGGCCTGCTCAAGGCGCCGATGCGCGTCACCTATATGCCCGGCGGCGTCGGCGCGGTGGCCTACAACGCGGTGATCGCCCAGCGCGCGGCGGACCCCGGCACCATCACCGCCTTTTCCAGCGGTTCCCTGCTCAACCTGGCCCAGGGCAAGTTCGGCCGTTACGACGAAACCGGCGTGCGCTGGCTGGCCGCGGTGGGCACCGACTACGGCGCCATCACCGTGCGCGCCGACTCGCCCTACCAGAACCTGGATGACCTGGTGCAGGCCCTGAAGAAGGACCCGGGCAGCATTGTCTTCGGCGCCGGCGCCACCATCGGCGGCCAGGACTGGATGCAGACCGCCCTGATCGCCCGCCTGGCCGGCATCGACCCGAAAAACCTGCGCTATGTGGCCTTCGAAGGCGGCGGCGAAACCCTCACCGCCATGCTCGGCGGCCATGTCCAGGTCACCTCCAGCGGCCTGGGTGAGGTCACCCCGCAACTGGCGGCGAACAAGGTGCGCATCCTCGCCGTGCTGTCCGAGGAACGCCTGCCTGGCAACCTGGCGCAGATCCCCACCGCCCGCGAACAGGGCTACGACATCACCTGGCCGGTGATCCGCGGCTTCTATATGGGCCCGGAGGTCAGCGACGCGCAGTACAACTGGTGGAAACAGCAGTTCGACACCCTGCTGGCCAGCGAGGACTTCGCCAAGCTGCGCGAGCAGCGCGACCTGCTGCCCCTGGCAGTGACCGGCGAGGAGTTGCAGGCCCTGGTCTTCAAGCAGGTTGAAGAATACAAGGCCCTGGCCGGCGAATTCGGCCTGATGCAATAGGGAAGCTACTGCGCTCGGTAATGCTGCGTTGGAAAGCGGCTCGAACTGCTCATTTACACCCGTAAACTGCGCGTTCTCGCCGCTTTCCGCCTTGCCTTCCCTTCGCTCGTAACGCTTCCCCTCCCAAGTGCTACCCCGAGGTAATCCACCATGTACGTTCGCCTGTTTGCCGCGAGCTGGCTGCTGCTGTGCGCCTGTCTTGCCGTGCTGGCCTGGGGTTTCCAGGCACCCTTTGCCTATGACCCGGTGGGCCCGCGGGCCTATCCCCTGCTGCTGCTCACGCTGATGGCCGCCGCCAGCCTGTGGCTGCTGTGCAAACCCGACCTGCTGGAGCAGCGCTTCAATCCCAAGGCCGCCGGCCGCGCCCTGCTCTGCGTGTTCACCCTGCTGGCCTACGCCCTGCTGTTCGAGATGCTGGGCTTTGTTATCGCCACCGCCCTAGGCGCCTTCGCCCTCGGCCTGCTGTTTACCGGCCGCCTGCTGCCCTGCGCCATCAGCGGCCTGCTGATGGGCATGCTGCTCTACAGCCTGTTCGACCTGCTGCTGGATGTGCCCCTGCCCCTGGGCCTGTTCGAAGCCTTTGTGGAGAGCTGAAATGGAAACCCTGAATTTTTTGCTGCAAGGCTTTGACGTCGCCACCCGCCCGACCAACCTGCTGGTGGCGCTGTTCGGCGCCTTTGTCGGCACCGTGGTGGGCATGCTGCCAGGCCTGGGCCCGATCAACGGCGTGGCGCTGCTGCTGCCCCTGGCCTTTGCTCTCGGCCTGCCGCCGGAAACCGCGCTGATCCTGCTCGCCGCCGTGTACCTGGGCTGCGAGTACGGCGGGCGTATCTCCGCCATCCTGCTCAACGTGCCGGGCTGCGCCGCCTCGGTGATGACCTCCCTGGACGGCAACCCCCTGGCCCGTCAGGGCAAGGCCGGTATTGCCCTGTCGCTGTCGGCGATGAGCTCCTTCGTCGGCAGCATGATCGCCACCTGCGGCGTGATCCTGTTCGCTCCGCTGCTGGCCAAATGGGCGGTGGCCTTTGGCCCGGCCGAATACTTCGTGATGATGATCTTCGCCATCGCCTGCCTCGGCGGCATGGTCGGCGACAAGCCGGTGAAGACCCTGATGGCCGCCCTGATCGGCCTGGGTCTGGCCACCGTCGGGGTGGATTCGACCACCGGGGTGTACCGCTTCACCTTCGGCAGCGTCAGCCTGTCCGACGGCATCCAGTTCATCATCGTGGTGATCGGCTTCTTCAGCGTCAGCGAAGTGCTGCTGATGCTGGAGAAGACCCACAGCGGGCAACAGGCGGTCAAGGCCGGCGGGCGTCTGCTGTTCAACTTCAAGGAGTTCTGCTTCACCTTCGCCACCATGGTGCGCAGCGGCCTGGCCGGTTTCGTCATCGGCACCCTGCCCGGCGCCGGCGCCACCATCGCCAGCGCCATGACCTATATGAGCGAGAAACGCATGGCAGGCGCCAGCGGCAAGTTCGGCGAAGGCGACCTGCGCGGCCTGGCCGCCCCGGAAGCGGCCAACAACGCCTCGGCCTGCGGCTCCCTGATCCCCATGCTGACCCTTGGCGTGCCGGGCTCGGGCACCACGGCGGTGATGATCGGCGCCCTGACCCTGTACAACATCACCCCCGGCCCCCTGCTGTTCGAGCAGCAGCCGGATGTGGTCTGGGGCCTGATCGCCTCGCTGCTGATCGGTAACGTGATCCTGCTGGCGATGAACATCCCCCTGGTCGGGCTGTTCTCCAAGATGCTCAGCGTGCCCAACTGGGTGCTGGTGCCGGCCATCACCGCGATCAGCATGGTCGGTGTGTATGCGGTGCACAGCACCACCTTCGACCTGGTGCTGATGATCGGCCTCGGCGTGTTCGGCTATATCCTGCGCAAGCTGGACTTCCCCCTGTCGGCGATCATCCTCGGCTTCGTCCTCGGCGAGCTGATGGAAGACAACCTGCGCCGCGCCCTGTCGATCTCCGCTGGCGAGTTGAGCATCCTCTGGAGCAGCCCGATCAGCCTGTGCCTGTGGGGCATGACCGCGCTGATGCTGGGCATGCCGGCCCTGCGCAAGTGGCGCGCACGGCGCAGCGCGCAGCCGGCCAATGCCTAAGCACTGGCCTAGCTGGTGGGCCACGCCCCTGGTCGGCCTGGCCGGGGGCTACCTGGCCAGCCTGCTCGGCTGGCCTTTGCCGTGGCTGATCGGCGCCCTGCTGGCGGTGATCGCCGTCCGCTGCAGCGGCTGGCTGGTCGCTGAGCTGCCGGGCGGGCGCAAAGGCGGTCAATGGCTGGTGGCCAGCGGTATCGGCCTGCACTTTACCAGCGAGGTACTGGCCCAGGTGCTGAGCCACCTGGCGCTGATTCTCAGCGCCGCCATCGGCACCAGCCTGCTCAGCCTGATCGGCATTCTGATTTTGCGCCGGGCCGGAGAAAGCCGCGCCACGGCCTTTTTCGCCAGCATGCCGGGCGGCGCCAGCGAAATGGTCAACCTGGCCAATCGACACCAGGCGGAACCGGCCAAGGTGGCCGCCGCCCACAGCCTGCGCCTGCTGCTGGTGGTGCTGCTGGTACCGACGCTGTTTACCAGGGGCCTGGCCCCAATCGAGGCGCCCGCAACGGCAGCGGTCAGCTGGCCCTGGCTGGCCCTGCTGCTGCCGGGTGGTGCGCTGCTGGCCTGGCTATGGGCGCGATTCGGCCAACCCAACCCCTGGATGCTCGGCCCGCTGACCCTGTGCGCAGTGGCCAGTGTCAGCTTCGACCTGCACCTGGGCCTGCCCACCTGGCTGGGGCAAACCGGGCAGTGGCTGCTCGGCTGCGCCCTGGCCTGCCATTTCGACCGCCGCTTCTTTCGCAGCGCCCCGGCCTTTCTCGCCCGCATTCTGCTGTTCAGCCTGCTGGCCATGCTCGCCGCCGCCCTGCTCGGCTACGGCTTGGGCGCGCTGGCCGGGGAAAACCAGCACGCGCTGATGCTGGGCATGATGCCCGGTGGCATTACCGAGCTGTGCCTGAGCGCCGAGGCCCTGCAGCTGTCGGTGGCCCTGGTCACCGCCGTGCAGGTGCTGCGCCTGTTTCTGGTGATGTTTCTGGCCGAGCCGCTGTTTATCTGCTGGCGCCGGCGCCGGGCAGATTTTTAGCGAATATGTCCGCAGCCACCCAGGCCCGCACAGCTGGCGTAAGCTCGGGGCTTCCTGCATAGAGGCACCGCGCATGGGATGGCAACCCCTCAAAACCGGCCTGATCCTGCTGCTGATGACCAGCCTGCTGGCCGCCTGCAGCCGGGTCGACCTGGCCTACCGCAACCTCGACCGCCTGATTCCCTGGCGCCTGGACCACTACCTGGCCCTCGACGCCGAGCAGAAGCGCTGGCTCAAGCCGCGGCTGCAACAGCAGCTGCAATGGCATTGCAGCGCCGAGTTGCCACGCTATATCGACTGGCTGCAGCACAGCGAACAGCTTTTTCTCGCTGATCCCGAGCCGCAGCACCTGCTGGCCCAGTTCGCCGAGTTCGATAGCGCCATTGATCGTCTTTACCGGCAGATCACCCCGGACGCCATCGACCTGCTGCAGGGGCTAAGCCCCGCACAGGTCGAGCACCTGCGCCAAGCCATGGACAGGCGCAATCAGGAAGATCACGAGGAATACGTCGAACCGCCAGCCGCCACCCTGCTCAAGCAACGCAGCGCGCGCATGGAAAAACGCCTGCGCCCCTGGCTGGGCTCGCTGAACGCCGCACAAAAGACCCATATCCAGACCTGGGCGCAGCGCCTGGAAGGGCAAAGCCCGCTGTGGCTGGACAACCGCCGGCACTGGCAGGCCCTGCTGTTGGAAGCCCTGCAAAACCGGCAGCAGGCGGACTTTGCCGATCGTCTAAAACCGTTGCTGGAAGAACGCGAACGCTTCTATACCGAGCCCTACCGCCAGGCCGCCAGCAACTCCCGCCAGGCCCTGGCGCAGCTGTTCAGCGACCTGCTGGTCAGCGCCGAAGCCGAGCAACGCCAGCGCCTAAGCAAACGCCTGGCCGATCTGCGCGAGGATTTTGAAAGGCAGCGCTGCGGGTAGGGTGCGCCGTGCGCACCGATCATTCGCAACCCTCATGGGTGCGCACGGCGCCCCCTACTCCTAGCAGGCAAGCCCTGTTAACTCAGCTCCGGCAAGCGCCAGTCGATAGGCGCCAACCCATGCTGGTCGAGAAACTTGTTGGTGCGGCTGAAATGGCCATTGCCGATAAAACCGCGATGGGCCGACAGCGGCGAGGGGTGTACCGACTTCAGGATCAGATGCTTGCTGCTGTCGATCAGCTTTTCCTTGCTCTGGGCATGGGCGCCCCAGAGCAGAAACACCAGGCGCGGCTGCTGCTGGCTGACCACCTCGATCACCCGATCAGTAAATATCTGCCACCCGGCCTTGGCATGGGAGCCCGCGACGCCCTGCTCCACCGTCAGCGAGGTGTTAAGCAGCAGCACGCCCTGCTCGGCCCAGTGCTGCAGGTTGCCGTGGCTGGGCATATCGATATTCAGGTCGCGCTTAAGCTCTTTATAGATATTCACCAGCGACGGCG
>JBFHPI010000083.1:0-10020 GCA_041592855.1 Pseudomonas sp. | reverse complement strand
CTGAATACCCGCGTATCGGCCGATGACCTGGCCAAGGGGGGCTATGACGAAATCATCCTGGCCACCGGTATTGCCCCGCGCACCCCGGCCATTCCGGGTATCGAACATGCCAAGGTGATCAGCTACCTGGACGCCATCCTGCAGCGCAAGCCGGTGGGCCAGAAGGTCGCGGTGATCGGCGCCGGCGGCATCGGCTTCGATGTGTCCGAGTTCATCACCCACCAGGGCGAGGCCACCAGCCTCAACCGTGAGGAGTTCTGGAAGGAGTGGGGGATCGACACTGCGCTGGAGGCCCGTGGCGGGGTGGCGGGCATCCAGGCCCATCCGCACCCGGCGGCGCGCGAAGTGTTTTTGCTGCAGCGCAAGAAAACCAAGGTCGGCGACGGCCTGGGTAAGACCACCGGCTGGATTCATCGAACTGGCCTGAAGAACAAGAACGTGCAGATGCTCAACTCGGTAGAGTATCTCAAGGTGGACGATGCCGGCCTGCATATCCGTATCGCCGACGGCGAGCCGCAGGTGCTGGCGGTGGACACCGTGATTGTCTGCGCCGGCCAGGACCCGCTGCGTGAATTGCAGGAGGATCTGGTGGCCGCCGGGCAGAACGTGCACCTGATTGGTGGCGCTGACGTAGCAGCCGAGCTGGATGCCAAACGGGCAATCAATCAGGGCTCGCGCCTCGCCGCTGAGCTGTGATTGAAACGCCCCGCCCAGTGCGGGGCGTTTTGCATCTGCTGCAAAACAATAAGGTGAAGTCTGTGTCCGATACTCTTCAACTGCAGCCGGCTGCTGCTGCCAGTCTGCAGCGCTGGCATCAACTGGTCGCCGAGCAGTGCATGGGCAAACTGCCCGAACTGCTGAATCCGCAGGCGGTGTTTCGCTCGCCCATGGCCCACAAGCCTTATGTGGGGGCGCCCATGGTCAATCTGATTCTCAACACGGTCAGTCAGGTGTTTGCAGACTTCGTCTACCACCGCGAACTGGCCACGGCCGATGGTCTAAGCGTGGTGCTGGAGTTCAGTGCCCGGGTCGGCGAGCGAGAACTCAAGGGTATCGACATGATCCGCTTCGATGAGGCGGGCAAGATTGTCGAGTTCGAGGTGATGATTCGTCCCATGAGCGGCCTTCAGGCCCTGGGTGATGAGATGGGGCGGCGCCTGGCGCCTTTTTTGGCCGCCGCCAAGGGCGTGTGAGCCGCTCGATGCCTTTGTGCCAGCCGTTTTTCGGCTGGTTGCACCAAGCCCATCACATTTTTCCTCTGCCATCATGCTTTTGCCGCAGTACCTGCCGAGTCAGTGCCAACCCAGTCACATTGCTGTGCGCAGCTTTTCCCCTAGACTTGTCTTAAATCAGCCATGGTGCTCCGACAGGTGCAGAACTTGAGCTGTCAGATGATTGTCTGTTTGTTGAATGCACCTTGCTGTGGTGTCATACAACAACCTGCTGATACGCGCTGAGCGGTGCGCCCCGTTTCGGCATAGAGGAAAGCCCATGAGCATGCAGAGCAAGCCGCAGATGGTTGAGGCCGTAATGTTCTTCAGTGAGCGCGGCGATGTCTGCAAGCAGATGTTCTTGCCCGAGTTTGAAGCACTGCTCGATGGTGTGGTCAACCTGCCGGAGTTTGCTGACCAGCAGATGCGCGTAGCTTACGTGCTGATTAACCCGCGCTTGATGATCAAGGCGTTGGTGTTCTTCTACCTGGATTTCGACGAAAAAGGCGCCCCCGACTCTGGTTGGAATATGCCCCTGCAACATCTGGCGGAAAAGGCCGGCCGTGGCCCCGATCTGGGTGCCGGGCCGATTCGACTGGCCTGCCGCAGCCAGTGTCCTGTGTCCTGGCATCAGATGCATATGTGGGACCCGAATCTGGCACCGGGGCACAATGATTTGATCCTGTTGCGCGATGCGGTCAAACGCAACGTGCTGGGTATTTTGATCGAAGAAGAAGCGCCCCAGGCGGTGGCACCCGAGCGCCTGCAGATGGCCTCGGAGGATCGCTGGTATACCCAGGAGCAGGCTCAGGAGAAAGCCGAAGCGGATCGCAACGGTGAAAAGCTTGATCAGGAGCATCGTCTCAAGACCGCGCAGTTGATCAAGCAGCAGCGTCTGCGTATCAGCAGCCTCAGTCGTCAGCATGAGGAAGAACTGGCCAAGCTGAAGCTGGCTCATGATGAGCAGAGCAAGGGTCTGCAGGCCCAGATCCAAGGCCTGCACCAGGCCCTGCAACAACAGGAAACCCTGAACGCCAGCCTGAAAAAGGAGTTGGCAGCTCAGGCCGAGAGCCTGCAGCGTTCCCGTGAGGAAATGACCAAGCAAATTCAGGCCTTGGAGCAGCATGGTCGCAGTACCAGCGATGGTCTGCGTGCGCAATTGGAGAACGAACTGCAGGCGAAAGTGGCCAGTGCGGTGATCGAGTACAAGGAGCAGATCGCCATCCGCGATGTTGAGCTGGCTTATCATGACCAGCAGGAAGCCCGTCTCAAGGAGGAGGTCGAACGCCTCAAGCGCGAGCGTGATGAGTTGGCCAGCCAAGGCGGTGGACAGGTGCTTGAACGCCTGGCCAAGCTTGGCGTGGTCTTTGTCGTGTATCACCCGGGCGCCGGTCACCTGACCATTGCCTTGCAGGATATTGCCGCCTATCAGGACAACCCCATGGCCTATGTGGCGGCCAAGTGTTACGTCTCTGAAGAGCAATATCGTCAATGGCTGGCCCATTATCAGCAACCCAGCTGTGAGGGGCTGCTGTCCAGTGGCGAGCGTTGCGCCATCCCCATCGACCGGGTGGATACGCCGAGCCGCTTTATCATGGGCGACTCCAATTGCTGTGCCCGGCATAAAGCCAGCAGCCGCCTGCGCACCGTCAGTTAAGCCTTGCCTGTTATCGCACCAGTCTGGTCGCCGACGGCACCCCTGCAGGTCTTTGCCACGTCCTGGGCGGTTGCGGCCGGGGTGGAGTTGGCGGTGCTGCGTCTGGATCTGCTGGATCCGCTGATCAGCGGCAATAAGTGGTTCAAGCTCAAACTTCATCTGGACCAGGCCTCGGCCATTGATGCCCAAGGCCTGATCAGCCTGGGCGGACCCCATTCCAATCATTTGCACGCCCTGGCCGCCGCGGGCCAGCGCTTCGACTTCGCAACGGTTGGCCTACTGCGCGGCCAGCCTCAGGACACCCCCACGGTGCGTGATCTGCAGACCTTAGGCATGCAGCTGCACTGGCTCGACCATGGCGCTTATCGGGCTCGTCACCAGCCCGGATTCTGGCTGCCTTGGCTGGATCGATATCCGTCATTCCATGCCGTGCCTGAGGGCGGTGGTGGTTTGTTGGGCGCTCAGGGTTGTGGCGTGTTGCGCGAGCTGCTGGAAACCCAGCTCGCGGTGATTGGCTGGGCGGATTGTGATGCCTGGTGGCTGGCTGTGGGCAGTGGTACTACCCTGGCCGGGCTGGTGCTGGCCGAGGCAGGCCGGCGTCCGGTCTATGGGGCACTGGCGGTTCCCGAGCGTTATGGCATCGCCACTCAGGTGCGCGACATCCTGCAGCAGGCCGGTGCAGCGGATCAGGGCTACGAACTGGTGCCGGCAGCACGGGGTGGTTTTGCCCGAGTCGATGATGAGTTGCTGACCTTTATGCAGCAGTGCGAGGCGGAGACGAAGGTGCCTCTGGAGCCGGTTTATACCGCCAAGGCGTTGCTGGCGTTGCGTGAGCGCGTCCAGGCCGGTTATTTTGCTCGCGGTAGTCGTCTGCTGTTTGTGCACACGGGCGGTCTGCAAGGGCGCAAGGCTGCATTGCAGGTGTGTCGAACCCGCGCTTATGTCGAGCCAAGCAAGACGGCTACACTGAAGTCTGACCAGCGGAGCCTGGAAATTCCATGAGCGAACCCCTCAATCCCGAGCAGTTACGCAGTCTGACGCCGCTCAATGTGTTATCCGAGCAGCAGTGGCGCGAATTGCGTGGCCAGTTGACGCCGCAGCCTTTGCTCCAGGGGCAGGTGTTGTTTCGCCCGGGCGATCAGGCCCGGGTTACCTATTACTTGCTGGCGGGTGAATTGTCGTTGCAGTCGGCTGACGGGGTGCAGCGGGTACAGGCCGGCAGCGAGCTCAGTTGTCATCCGCTGTCGCCCAGCCTGCCGCGTCTGCATGAGGCCCGCGCCCTGACCGATGCCAGCGTGCTGGCCCTGGATACCGCGACCCTCAACCGTATGCTGACCTGGCGCCTGGCCTACCATGACCTGCTGCTGGAGCTGGGGCAGGGCGGGGATGAGCTGGAGTGGCTGGAGCGCTTGCTGGAGAACCCCCTGTTTGCCAAGGTGCCGCCGTCCAATGTGCGCGCCATGCTCGGCCGTTTGCAGCGTGTCGAACTGAGCGCTGGTAGCACGGTGCTGGCTGAAGGCGAGGTAGGCGACTGCTGTTATTTCCTCAAAAGTGGTCGGGCTGAGGTGATGCGCGGCGCCGGCAGTGAGCAGCAGGTGCTTGCCGAACTGGAAATTGGTGCCTGCTTTGGTGAGGAGGCTCTGCTTTCGGACAGACCGCGCAATGCCACGGTGACCATGCTCGAAGACGGTGTTGTGCTGCGCCTGGGGCGCCAGGATTTCTTCGCCTTGCTCAAGGCACCGGTGGTCAATGAAGTGTCCCTGGGCGAGGCTTCACGCTTGCTGGCCGCCGGTGCGCAGTGGCTGGATGTGCGCCTGCAGAAGGAGTACGAGCGGGCCCATGCCCTGCAGTCGCTGAATATGCCGCTGCAGCTGTTGCGGTTGAAAGCGCGTCTGCTGGATAAAAATCGTACCTACCTGTGTTACTGCGACAGTGGCAAGCGCAGTGCCAGTGCAGTGTTCCTGCTTACCCAGCTGGGTTTTAGTGCCTATGCCCTGCGCGACGGGGTAGATGCCCTGCCGCCGGTGCAGCGTGATGCCCTGTTGTGTGAAAGCGGTTCAGGTTATCTGGCGCGCTCCGGTGGGCGTACCGAGCGCAGCCTTTGACCCTGTCTGCGGCCAGGCGTCGCTGACTAGAAAGACACGTTCGACTTCCCGCCACAGGCCTTCTGCATCCGCTTCCAGACGCACCAGCAACTGGGCCTGAGCATCCTCGGGCAGGGCCTGTCGCCATTGGCGGAAATGGCCCGCCGTCCACAGTTCATCCGCTTCGATGCACGCCGGGCTTAACCAGCGGTGGCGGGCCAGGGCTTGCCAGCGCCCATCCGGTTGCCTGTCGGCAAACTCATCCCAGTGCTGCTGATGGACCCAGCGCCCGCGCAGGTGCTCGGGATTGCTGTCCTGTGGGCTATCGATGGGCACCTGCCAGGGATAGAACAGGTAACCACTGAGCCAGAGTGCGGCCCGGGGCTGGCGGATGTTCAGTGGGGCCAGACTTGGCAGGGCTTCATCCCGGCCGGACAGGGGCAGCTGATGACGACTCAGATGGTCGAGCTTGATATCCAGGCGGTCATGGCTGCCTGGCCCCAGCCAGTTGTTCGGTGCGCGACTGTTGCAACTGCCCAGGCCCAGGTAGAACTTGATCGCCAGTTCCAGATGATGCACGCCCTGCTCATCGCGCAGCAGCAGATCCAGTTCGCCCAGGGTATGGCCCTGCTGGCGGATCGGCAGGTTGGCTGCCAGCACCTCGACATCCGGACTCGCCTGCAAAGCGAATTGCCAGAGCCGTTCGTAATACAGGCCCAGGCGACGCACCGAACTCTGTGCCAGCCAGCTGTGCAGGGCGCTGCTGTCCTGATCCTGCAGGCGTAACCAGTCGGCCAGTAGTTCGGGCTGGCGCCACCAGCGGCTGGCACTCAAGGGATGGCGCTGCGGGCAGGGTGGGCGGTTCAACAGCGGCGGGGAGAGTATGGCCCAGGCCAGATCGCGCACCGCAGGCTGGCGCAGAGTTTGCTGCAGGTCGTGCAATTCGGAGAAGAACGTCATCAGGCCAGCATAGCCTGTCTGCTGCTTGTTACCGTCCCAAGTCTCGGGGTTTGCTGCCATCGGCGCCTTTCACCCATAATCGAACCTGTCTAAATCGAGCAGTCGGCGGGAGCAGCATGGATCAGTTTCGCAATATCGGCATCATCGGTCGCATGGGCAGCAGCCGGGTGCTGGAGACCATCCGCCGGCTCAAGCGTTTTCTGCGTGACCGCCATCTGCATGTGATTCTGGAAGACACCATTGCCGAGCTGTTGCCCGGCCATGGCCTGCAGACCTCTTCACGCAAGCTCCTCGGCGAAGTCTGTGACCTGGTCATCGTCGTGGGCGGCGACGGCAGTCTGCTCGGCGCCGCCCGGGCCCTGGCCCGGCACAAGGTGCCGGTACTGGGGATCAACCGCGGCAGCCTGGGCTTTCTCACCGACATTCGCCCCGACGAGCTGGAAGTCAAGGTGGCCCAGGTGCTGGAAGGCCATTACAGCAGCGAGAACCGTTTTCTGCTGGAAGCCGAGGGGCGCCGCCATGGTGAAGCCATCGGCCAGGGTGATGCGCTCAATGATGTGATTCTGCACCCGGGCAAGTCGACCCGGATGATCGAGTTCGAACTGTTTATTGACGGCCAGTTCGTCTGCAGCCAGAAGGCCGACGGCCTGATCGTTGCCACCCCGACAGGTTCCACCGCCTATGCCCTGTCCGCCGGCGGGCCGATCATGCACCCCAAGCTGGATGCCATCGTGATCGTGCCCATGTACCCGCATACCCTGTCCAGCCGGCCCATCGTGGTGGATGGCAACAGCGAGCTGAAGATAGTCGTGTCCCAGGATTTGCAGATCTACCCGCAGGTCTCCTGCGATGGCCAGAACCACTTCACCTGCGCCCCCGGCGATACCATTACGGTAAGCAAGAAGCCGCAGAAGCTGCGCCTGATCCATCCGCTGGATCACAACTACTACGAGGTATGCCGCACCAAGCTGGGTTGGGGCAGCCGCCTCGGTGGTGGAGGTGACTGATGGATCCCGCTCGGGGCTATGACCTGATTGGCGATATCCATGGCTGCGCCAAGACCCTGGAGCGCCTGCTCGAAAGGCTGGGCTATCGCCAGCAGCAGGGCGTGTGGCGCCATCCGCAGCGCATGGCGATCTTCCTCGGTGATCTGGTCGACCGGGGGCCGCGCATCCGCGAAACCCTGCACCTGGTGCGCGACATGGTCGTCGCCGGCCAGGCCCTGTGCATCATGGGTAATCACGAATTCAATGCGCTGGGCTGGAGCACCCCCGCCGCACCGGGCAGTGGCCGTCAGTTTGTCCGCGAGCACACGCCTCGGCACGCTCGCCTGATCCGCGAAACCCTGGAGCAGTTTTCAGCCTATCCGGCCGAGTGGCGCCAGTTTCTCGCCTGGTTCTACGAATTGCCCTTGTTTATCGATGCCGGACACTTTCGCGTGGTGCATGCCTGCTGGGATGCCGGCATGATCGAGTCGCTGCACGGACTGCTCAATGGCGCCTGCATCGACGAACATTTTCTTCAGGCCTCGGCCACCCCCGGCAGCTTCGCCAATATGGCCCTCGACCGTCTGTTGCGCGGCACCGATATGCGCCTGCCCCATGGCCTGACCCTGACCAGCGAGGACGGTTTTACCCGTTCGCACTTTCGCACCAAGTTCTGGGAGGAAGACCCACAGACCTACGGTGATATCGTCTTCCAGCCCGACGCTCTGCCGGCACTGGCGGCGCAGGTGCCGCTGTCGGAAATGCAGAAGACCGAGCTGCTGAAATACGGTCCCGATCAACCCTTACTGTTTGTCGGTCATTACTGGCGCAGTGGTAAGCCGGCGCCGATTCGCCCGAACCTGGCCTGCCTGGATTACAGCGCGGTATTGAATGGCAAGCTGGTGGCCTATCGTCTGGATCAGGAAGCCCGCCTGGATCCGCACAAGTTCGTCTGGGTCGAGGTGAAAGTATGAGTGCGGTGGCGGCCATGCGTCTGCCGGCGCAGGTCGATCTCAGCGGCTTTGTCGCCTTGCTGCAGCGCCTTCAGGTGCCTCATCGGGTGGCCGAGGAGGCCGGCGAGCAGGTGCTATGGGTGCCCGGCGAGCAGTTGGCCGAACAGGTGCGCGAACTCTATGCCCGCTACCCCCAGGGCGACGCCCTGGGCCAGGAGCAGCCCGCGCTGGCGGCGGAGCAGGGCCCAGGGGTGCTGCAGCAACTGCTGGGCAGTTGGCTGACGGCCAGTGTGTTGATCCTGACCCTGGTCATCTTCGCCCTGATCGGTGGCGGTGATAATTATGCGGCGATCCGCTGGCTGAGCTTTGTCGATTTCCGCCTGCAGGGTGACTACATCTATTTCAGCTACCTGGCCGAAACCTGGAGCAGCGGACAGTGGTGGCGCCTGCTCAGCCCCATGTTGATCCACTTCGGCTGGCTGCACCTGGCGATGAACTGCCTGTGGTACTGGGAGCTGGGGCGACGCATCGAGGCCTACGAAGGCGCCCTGCTGCTGCTGGCGCTAAGTCTGCTATTCGGCCTGGCGGCCAACCTCGCCCAGTACGGGTGGGCCGGGCCGTCGCTGTTTGGTGGCCTGTCCGGGGTGCTTTATGGGTTACTTGGGCATTGCTGGATCTATCAGCGCCTGGCGCCGAACCCGGTCTATCGCCTGCCTCCTGGGGTGTTGGTAATGATGCTGGCCTGGCTGCTGATCTGCATGACCGGCATCTTCGAACTGCTGCAATTCGGCGCCATCGCCAACGCCGCCCATGTCGGCGGCTTGCTCGCCGGCTGCCTGACAGGTCTGCTGGGCGGTGCGCTGGCCCGCCGTGGCCGTTAAACTGACATTTTGTATTTGGAGGCGCCATGTCGTCCTTTCTTGAAGCCATTGAAAACATCACCCCGGAAATCTATGCCAGCCTCAAGCTCGCGGTGGAAATCGGCAAATGGCCCGATGGCCGCAAGCTGAGCCCTGAGCAGAAGGAGCTGACCCTTCAGGCCATGATTGCCTGGGAAATCCAGAATCTGCCGGAGGAAGAACGCACCGGCTATATGGGCCCCCAGGAATGCGAGTCCAAGTCCGAGCCCATCCCTAATCTGCTCTTCAAGTCTTCGGATAGCCTGCACTGATGATCGAACTCGGACGCGGTGCCCTGAGCAAGATGGCGGTGCAACTCGATGCGCCGGTGCAATACAGCTTCCGCCTGGGCGATGAGCAGGTGCCAGTCAATCCATTGCTGGGCAAGACGCTGCGCCTGGAATACCTGGGCGCCATTCATTGCAGCCATTGCGGACGCAAGACCAAGAGCAGCTACAGTCAGGGGTATTGCTACCCTTGCATGCAGAAGCTGGCCCAGTGCGATATCTGCATCATGAGTCCGGAGCGCTGTCATTACGACGCTGGTACCTGCCGCGAACCCAGCTGGGGTGAGCAATTCTGCATGACCGATCATGTGGTCTACCTGGCCAACTCCAGCGGCGTAAAAGTCGGCATCACCCGCGCCACGCAGATTCCCACCCGCTGGATCGACCAGGGAGCGAGTCAGGCGTTGCCGATTATGCGGGTGGCCACCCGGCAGCAGTCCGGCTTTGTCGAAGACCTGCTGCGCAGCCAGGTGGCGGACAAGACCAACTGGCGCGCGCTGCTCAAGGGTGATGCCGAGGCCGTTGATCTGCTGGCGGTGCGCGAGCGCCTGTTCGACAGCTGCGCCAGCGGCCTTACCGAGTTGCAACAGCGCTTTGGTATCCAGGCCATTCAGCCACTCAGTGAGCCAGCCGTGGTGCAGATCAGCTATCCGATTGACGCCTACCCGGCCAAGATCAACAGTTTCAATCTGGACAAGAACCCCATTGCCGAGGGCACCCTGCTGGGCATCAAGGGCCAGTACCTGATGTTCGATACCGGGGTGATCAATATCCGCAAATACACCGCTTACCAGCTGGCGATCCACGAGATTGCCGCCTGAACCACCGAATGCCATCTGGCGCAGTTGCGCCGTTAAACAGGGGCCAGAGCTCATGCGTACCGAACAGCCGAAGATGATCTACCTTAAGGACTATCAGGTTCCCGACTACCTGATCGACGAGACCCACCTGACCTTCGAGCTGTACGAGGACCACAGCCTGGT
>JBFHPI010000082.1:0-10035 GCA_041592855.1 Pseudomonas sp. | reverse complement strand
GTCGGGCCTGTCAGCAGGCCATGAAATGGGATGAGCCGCTGCTGGTGTCGGTGAATCTGTCACCGCTACAGTTCCGACGGTACGACCTGGTTCAGCAGGTCGAGGCCATTCTGGCTGAGACAGGGCTGCCCCCGGCGCGTCTGGAACTGGAGATCACCGAAAGCGTGATGATCGATGACGCCGAAGGGGCGTTGGTGGCACTGACGGAACTCAAAGCACTGGGGCTGCGGCTGTCCCTGGATGACTTCGGCACTGGCTATTCCTCTTTGAGTTACCTGAGCAACTACCCTTTCGATGCTCTGAAGATCGATCGCAGTTTTATTGCCAACCTCGACCAGTCGGCCGACCGCCGAGCCATCGTGCAGGCCATTATCGGCCTGGGCAAAGCGCTGTCGATGAGCGTGACCGCCGAAGGTGTGGAAACCCCTGAACAACTGGAGTTGCTGCGTCAGGATGGCTGCTGCGAGGTTCAGGGTTTCCTGCTCGGGCGCCCACAGCCCATGGCGGCCTTGCAGGCTCTGATGCGCCAAGTGGCCGACACTGGCTAGCCGCTGAACCGCGCCGCAGGTGCGCCGACGCTTCAGCCATTTTTCCAGGTAATCCGCAGGCGGGTCTTGGCCTGAGAGTTGGCGCTGGGCTGCAGGGTTTCATAGCTCATGGTGATGGGGCTGACGCCTTTCTTGATATAGCTGACGATCAGCTGGCCGGGCTCTTCCTTGCGCACCAGGCGCACATAACCCTGCTTGCCGATAGCGGCATACAGAGCACCTTCGATGGCCATCAGCTCATCGCTAAACTCAAAGATGTAGCGATCGAAGCTGCCTTTCTCGTTGGTAGTCAGGCTGTAGTTGCGCAACCAGCCACTGAATTCCAGGCCGAAGCCATCCGGCAGGTAGATGGCATTCTTGTGCAGGTACTGGGCTCCAGTCGCCTGCACCGGTGCGCCGGCCTGTTTCTCTCCGGCGCCTTCATTGCAGCCGCCCAGTAGCAGCAGCACACCCAATACCAGGGCCTTATTGTGCATAACCGACTCCTTGTTCGAACCATGATCAGGGCTTGAGTGTGCCACAGCTGCATAGACAGATTCCGTTTCCGTCTACTTCAATCCCCCGCCGGCGCACTACCCGGCCCGGCCTGCGCCGGCTCGGCGCCACGCCAGCTATACCAGGCAAAGAACAGCGCCATCAGCAGGTAGCCGTAGACGAAGTCCGGGGCGGCGTACCAGGCCAGTTTGGGCGCGTGCATCAGGCCGACAAAGGCCATGGCGGCGGCGATCAGGGCGAATACCGTGGCCTGGCGGAACTGGCGATCGATCACTGCCACCGTCATGGCGCCGAGCAGGATGGCGCTGAACATGGCGCCTTGGCCGAGGGCGCCGATGGCCGTGGAGATGCCTTGCACCACCTCCGGCGCGCCGCGGTTGAAGCGGGTCATCAGGTAGTTGGCGAAATACGGCAGCATGGCCAGGGCCACCGCCGGGTAGTAGCGGGCGTGGTTGCTGTTGAACGCGGTGGCGATCATCGACATGCCGACGAACACCAGAATCGGCGCCACCACCGCCACCGGAATCAGCGCGGCAATAAAGGCGATCAGACCGAACATGCTGGCGATGCCGTACACCGCGCCGTTAAGGATGCTGTAACCGCGCCCGGCGCCCATCCACTTCGAGCCCACGGTGGCGATATACACGGTGGTGGGGAACACGCCGCCGAACAGCGCACCGAGCAGGGTGCCGGCGCCGTCCACCGCCTGGCATTCACGCACGCTGTAGCGGTCGCCGGCGGCGCTCATGGCCTCGACGTTGTTCATGGTCTCGATGGCGTTGTACAGGGTGATCGGCAGAATCACCGTCATCAGCGCCAGCAGGCTGCTAAACAGCAGGCCCAGGCCCTCGTACCAGCCCAGGTTGGGCAGCAGCGGGTAGAAACCCAGGTGGGTGAAGGCATCGCTGAATTTGCTGCTGTCGGCCGCGCCGACCAGATAGGCCAGGGCGGTGCCGAGCACGATGGCGAACAGCGAGGCCGGCAGGCGAAACGGCATGCTGATGCGCGCCACCAGCCCGACTATGGTGATGGCCAGTACCAGCAGGCCGATCATGGGAATTTCCAGGGTCTTGAACAGCATCTCCCCGGCGATAAAGGTCAGCGCCACCCCGGCCACCGCGCCGAGCATGGCCGGGCGCGGCAGATGCCGTTGCACCCAGCCGCCGATCAGGCTGATCGCCGCCTCGATGGCACCGCTGATCAGGCAGGCGGCCACCGCCACCTTCCAGGCCAGTTCGGCATCACCGGTAAGGTTTTTGGCCGGCAGCAACACGCCGAACAGAAAGACGAACATCACCGGGGTGCTGATGCCGTAGGACAGCGCCGTGACATCGGCCCGGTTCTCCTTGCGCGCCAGCCGCGCCGCACTCCAGGCGTAGTAGAAATTGCCAGCCATCACCGCCACCGCCGCGCCGGGTAGCACCTGGCCAAACACGATCTCGGCGGGAAAGCCCATGCCGAGCATGCTGATGGCGATGATCACGAAGTTGGCGATATTGTTCTGGAACAGGGCGAAGAAGGCGTCGGTGTCTTCTTTCTTGTACCAGGGGTAGTGAACCTGGGGTGTGGACATGGCATGCCTCTGCTTGTTGTATTTTTGTACACAGCCCTGTGTACAGGCGATCCGAGTCTAGCAATCACAATGAATGCTGACCATATGGCCAGGTCCATGACCTGAAACAGACAAGGCAGCCGAAGCTGCCCTGTCTGTTAACCCTGGCCGCGCCTCAGGCTGTACGCCGCCGCCGCTGCAACCAGACGATCAGGCCGAACAACAGCAGGGCCGGCAGCCACATCAGCTCCTTGGCCCAGCGTTCGGTGGGCGCCTTGACGCTGAGGATCTGCTGGTCGAACTCCAGGCCCGCCTCGGCGGCGGGGCTGCCGAAGGTCACGCTGTCCACCAGCAGCTTGTCGCCGTCCTGGTAGGTCAGCAGGCCGAGTTTCTCCAGGCGCTGCTCACCCGTCTCGCCACTGGGTACCGGCAGCAGCAGGCTGAACTCGCGGGGGTCGCCCACCTCGTTTTCGCCCAGTATGCGCAGGCGCAGCTGGCTGCCATCCTCCACCGAGCCCAGGGCCTGGGCCAGTTCGCTTGGTGGAATTTCCACATAGGGGTCATGCAGCTGGTCCATCCAGAAGCCCGGACGGAACAGGGTAAAGGCCACCAGCAGCAGAAGCAGGCTTTCGTACCAGCGGCTTTTGACCAGGAAGTAACCCTGGGTCGAGGCGGCGAAGATCAGCATGGCGACGGTGGCCACGGCGAAGATCAGCAAGCCATGCCAGAAGTCCACGTCGATCAGCAGCAGGTCGGTGTTGAAGATAAACAGGAAGGGCAGCACCGCCGTGCGCAGGCTGTAGTAGAAGGCCTGGATACCGGTCTTGATCGGGTCGCCCTTGGACACCGCCGCCGCCGCGAACGAGGCCAGGCCCACCGGCGGGGTGACGTCGGCCATGATGCCGAAGTAGAAGACGAACAGGTGCACCGCAATCAGCGGCACGATCAGACCGTTCTGCTGACCCAGGGTGACGATCACCGGCACCAGCAGGCTGGACACCACGATGTAGTTGGCGGTGGTCGGCAGGCCCATGCCGAGGATCAGGCTGAAGATCGCGGTGAGCACCAGCATCAGCAGCAGGTTGCCCATGGACAGCAGCTCCACCAGATCGGCCAGCACCAGGCCGACCCCGGTCTGCGACACCGCCCCGACTATCATGCCGGCCGCCGCCGTGGCGATGCCGATGCCGATCATATTGCGCGCCCCGGCGATCAGGCCTTCGCGCAGGTCGATCACACCATCGATAAAGGTGCCGTGGTCGTGGCTGCCGTCATGCCGCAGCCAGCTCAGCAGCGGGCGCTGGGTCAGCAGGATGATGATCAGCATCACGCTGCCCCAGAAGGCCGACAGCCCCGGCGACAGACGCTCGATCATCAGGCACCAGACCAGCACCACCACTGGCAGCAGAAAGTGCAGGCCGGAGAGCAGCACGGCGCGGGTCTTGGGTAGTTCTTCCAGCGGTGCATCCGGGTCTTCCGGCGGCAGCACCGGCACGCTGGCGGCTATTTTCAGCAGGCCCAGGTAGACCAGGGCCAGCAAAGCACCGATCACTGGCAGGGCGTAATCACCCAGGGCCGGCTTGAGCCAGCCGAGGCCGTAATACACCGCCAGGGACAGGCCGCTGATCAGCGCCGCGCCGAAGGCGAAGCCGGTCAGGCGGCGTAGCCAGGGCTTGGGCTGGTGGCCGCCGATGGGCTGCAGGCCGAGCTTGAGCGACTCCAGATGGACGATATAGAGCAGGGCGATATAGGAGATGGCCGCCGGCAGAAAGGCGTGCTTGATGATCTCCACATAGGGCATGCCGATGTACTCGACCATCAGAAAGGCCGCAGCGCCCATCACCGGCGGCATGATCTGGCCGTTGACCGAGGAGGCCACTTCCACCGCCCCGGCCTTCTCCGCGGAGAAGCCGGTGCGCTTCATCATCGGGATGGTGAAGGTGCCGGTGGTAACAACGTTGGCGATGGACGAACCGGAGATCATTCCGGTCATGCCCGAGGCCATCACCGCCGCCTTGGCCGGGCCACCGCGGAAGTGGCCGAGCAGGCTGAAGGCCAGCTGGATAAAGTAATGCCCGGCGCCAGCCCGTTCCAGCAGGGCGCCGAACAGCACGAAGAGAAAGACGAAGCTGGTGGACACGCCCAGAGCGATGCCGAACACCCCTTCGGTGGTGATCCACTGGTGGTTGGCCAGGGCGTTGAAGCTCACTCCGCGGTGCGCCAGCATGCCCGGCATATAGGGTCCGGCCAGGCTGTAGATGAGGAACAGTAGGGCAATGATCATCAGCGGCGGGCCGAGGGCGCGGCGGGTGGCCTCCAGCAGCAGCGGGATGCCGATGCAGGCGGTGACCAGGTCAGCCGTGGTCAGGCTGCCCGGGCGTAAAGCCAGTTGCTGGTAGAAGATAAACAGGTAGGCGGCGCTGGCCGCGGCCACCAGGCCCAGGGCGATATCCACGAGCGGCACGCGGTCGCGCGGCGAGGACTTGAACGCCGGGTAGGCGAGAAAGGCCAGCAGCAGGGCAAAGGCCAGGTGGATGGAGCGGGTTTCGGTGTCATTGAGCACGCCGAAACCGAAGACGAAGGGCAGCGGCGAGGCGATCCACAGCTGGAACAGCGACCAGAGCAGGGCCAGGCCGGCGATCACCTGGGTCATGGCGCCCACGGGCAGGCGCGCGCCGACATCCTGGGCGATCAGTTCTTCGGTGGACAGTTGCTTGTCATGCATGGGGGCGAACCTGCATTCGAAAAGACGGAAAATGGCAAAACCCGCGGCCTTGCGGCGCGCGGGCTGCTCAAATCAAGCGTAGTGCAAGGTGGCCGCAGCAGACTGCGACCACAGCGGCTTACATCCAGCCGCGTTCCTTGTAGTAACGCACCGCCCCTTCATGCAGCGGCGCGCTCAGGCCCACCTTGATCATGTCTTCTTCCTTCAGGTCGGCAAATGCAGGGTGCAGACGCTTGAAGCGGTCGATGTTGTCGAACACCGACTTGACCAGCTGGTAGACCACTTCCGGGCTGGCCTTGGCCGAGGTGGAGAGCACCGCCTTGCCGCCGATGGACGGGGTGGGCGCATCGTTGCCCTTGTACAGGCCACCGGGAATCTCGGCCTTGGTGTAGTAGCTCTTGGCTGCCAGCAACTGGTCAATTTCGGCGCCGGTGACCGGTACCAGCACCGCGTCGGTGGTGGTGGTGGCTTCCTGGATCGCGCCATTGGGGTGGCCGACGAAATAGGTCATGGCGTCGATATTGTTGTCACCCAGGGCGCTGGCCTGCTCGGCCGGCTTGAGTTCGGCGGCGAGGGCAAAGGCGGAACGATCCCAGCCCTTGACCGCCATGATCTCTTCCAGGGTGTCGCGCTGGCCGGAGCCGGGGTTGCCGATATTTACCCGCTTGCCCTTGAGGTCATCGAAGCTGGCGATCTTGGCGTCGCGACGGGCGAGAATGGTGAACACCTCGCTCTGCAGGGAGAACACCGCACGCAGGTCTTCCATGACGCCTTCGGCCTCGAAGGGGGCGACGCCGCTCATGGCCTTGTACTGGTGATCGGACTGCATGATGCCGAAGTTGAATTCGCCGCTGCGGATGCCATTGACGTTGGCCACACCACCGCCACTGGCCGGGGCGTTGCACTTGATGCCGTGCTCGGCGGCGCCGCGGTTGAGAAAGCGGCAGATGGACTGGCCGGCCACGTAGTACACGCCGGTCTGGCCGCCGGTACCGATGGTGACGAACTTCTCTTCAGCCTGTACCGCGCCGCTCAGGCTGGTGGCGGCGAGTGCGGCGGACAGGGCCCATGCCAGGGATTGGCCTTTCATGGTGAGGTCTCCTTTTCGTTTTATTTGAGCCTGGCCCGCCTTGTGGGCGGCGGCCAGGGTGCAAGAGTCTAACCATTTGGTCAGACTTGGGGCAGCCCGGGGAGGCTGACCGGGTAACCGGATGTGTAAGCATAGACCCTGCTGCCCAGGCTGACAGACGCTGTGGGCTATCCCCGGGGCACGGCTTTGGGCAGAATCGAGCGCATGCTTAGAGCCCACCCCGATCTGACCCAAGCCTCGGTCAGCGCCAGCCTTAGCCAGGCGGTGCTGCATGCCGCTGCCCGCCTGGGCCTGGAACGTGAGGCATTGCTGGAAGAGTGCGGCTTTGACGCCGCGCAGCTCAGCGATCCCGATGCACGCATCCCCTTCGCCACCCAGGAATGTCTGTGGCAAGCCTTGAGTCGCCTGCCGCTGAGCGAGCCCGGTTTGGCCGTCGGCAGCAACCTGGCACCGGGGCCGTTCAGCGTGCTGGGTTACCTGTTGCAAAGCAGCGCGACCCTGGGTGAAGCCCTGGCAGCGGCGCTGCGCTACCAGCGTCTGGTGGGAGAAGGCGGCGAAGTGCAGTTGCTGGAGCAGGCCGATGAACTGCAGTTGCTGTACCACCCGCTGCACCCGGACCTGCCCGCCACCCGCACGCGGGTGCTGGCGCTTATGGCCTGCTGGGTGCAGATGTTCCAGCCGCTGCTGGCAGACTTCCGTCCGCTACGTGCGCAGTTCGTGCATGAGCAACCGGCAGATCTGGCACCCTATCAGGCGATCTTCCCCTGCCCATTGCACTTCGCCGCCAGTGACTACGGCATCGTGTTGCCCAAGGCCCTGGCCGATGCGCCGCTGATCCAGGCCAACCCGCCGCTGCAGAGCCTGCTGCGCCAACATGCCGAGGCCCTGCTGGCGCGGTTGCCCAGCGCGGGGCTGAGCGCCCGGGTGGTGGTGCTGCTGGGCGAGCAGCTGGCCCGAGGCGAGCCGGATCGCCAGCAGCTGGCGCGCAGTCTGGCCCTGAGCGAGCGTAGCCTGCAGCGCCATCTGGCCGAGGAAGGCAGCAGCTATCAGCAGCTGCTCAACGACATCCGCCGCCAGCTGGCCGAGCGCCACTTGCAGGACGGTCAGCTGCCCGCTACCGAGATCGCTCTGCTTCTGGGCTACTCCGAGCCCAGCGTATTCTTCCGCGCCTTTCGCCAGTGGACCGGCATGACTCCCGGCGAATATCGGCAGCGCCACACTGGCAAGGCCTAACAGGCCGTTGAAAATCCTTGGCGAGGCCGCCAGCGCCAGGCAAAGACAGACGAAAAGGTGCAGTCTGCGCGGAGTCAACAAGCATGTTATGCCGCTTTAAACCCGCGAGGGCCGCGCAGGTGGCTGTTTCAAACGCCAGTCAAGCGGTCCGTCTAGCGCCACCCGTGCCGCACCACAGTGTGTGCGACACGCCGGCAAATGCCTGTCTTTGAAGGCGCCCACGGCATTTTCGCCATTCTGTCGTGGCGGTGGCTGTGTGCTCGTCAGGGCGGGCTGTTACAGACGATGGAGCCCTTCAACCATGGGCCATACCCTGGGCATCGAGAAAGGCGAGAAAGGCTTCGCGGCTGCTGTAGCGCGGTGTGTAGCCGAATTCCTGTTTGAGCCGCTGGTTGGCTAGCACCGGGCGGTAACGCAGAAAATCCACCTGCTCCGGGCCGTATTGGGACAGGCCGAGCGGCTTGAGCAGTGACAGCAGGCCACGGATCAGCCCGGCGGGCAGGGACAGGTAGGGCTTGCCAAGGATGTCGGCGATCTCGCGCAGGCTCAGGGCGCCGTCGCCGGCCAGGTTGAAGATGCCGCAGGCGCGGCGCTCCAGGCCGCGAATGATGATGCTGATCACGTCCTGATCCCAGATAAACACGAAGCGGCTGTCGCGGCCGCGAATGCCCAGCACCCGGGGCTTCTTGAACAGGTCGGTGATCGGGTTGTCGACCCGCTTGCCGAGCACGGTGCCGGGGCGCAGGATCAGCTGGCCGAGCTGCGGATGCTGCTGCCGCGCCGCCGCCAGCAGTTCCTCCACCTCGCGCTTGTGCTTGGCATAGGCGAACTGCGGATGGCCACGCAGCGGCTGCTGCTCATCCAGCCACTCGGCATTCTCGGCATGGTAGCCATAGGCGGCGCCGGAACTGGTAACGATCAGCTGCTCGACGCTTTCGTGCACCGCCGCCTCGACCAGGGCCCGGGTGCCACCCACGTCGATGGCGTGCAGCTGCGCCTCGCTCATGCCTGGCGGCGGGGTGACCACCGACGCCAGGTGGACGATGGCCTGGGGCTGCCAGCGCGCCACGCACTGCTGTACGGCCAGGGGCTGGCCCATATCCAGCAGCACAGGCTCGACATTGACCGGCAGACCGGCGCGGCTCAGGGGGCGGATATCGCAGGCGATCAGGCTCCAGTCGGGGTGCTGGACAGCCAGTTGATCGAGCAGTTGACGACCGATAAAGCCGGCCGCTCCGGTAATCAGGACACGCATGGGGGCTCCGGGCACAAAGCATTCACAGGTTGCTGGCCGCGGATTGGTAGGGTGCGCTGTGCGCACCGCGCAGGTTGACCTGTGGTGCGCACGGCGCACCCCACCCAGTGTTTAAGCCCATGGCGCAGCAACAACCATGTGGCAAGCCTAGGCCCTGGTCCGACGGTTGGCAGTGGCAAGGCCTGCCAAAGAGTCTGACCTAAGGTGTCAGGTCGGCGCTTGTATCCAAATGCTGAAAGCGCAGGTTGTTTTCAGCCAAAGAACCAGTAGCACACACCGATGGCCGCGAGAATGCCGGCCAGGTCGGCGACCAGAGCACAGCCCACCGCATGGCGGGCGCGCTGGATGCCCACCGCGCCGAAGTACACCGCCAGCACATAGAAGGTGGTTTCCGTGCTGCCCTGTACGGTGGCGGCGAGCAGGGCGGGGAAGCTGTCCACGCCGAAGTTCTGCATGGTCTCGATCAGCATGGCCCGCGCCGCGCTGCCGGAGAAAGGTTTCATCAGCGCGGTGGGCAGGGCGTCGATAAAGCGCGTGTCCCAACCCAGGGCCTCGATCAGCCAGCGCACCCCGTCCAGACCGAAATCCAGGGCGCCGGAGGCGCGCAGCACGCCGATGGCGCAGAGCATGGCCACCAGATAGGGCAAGAGGTTCTTGGCCACGTCGAAGCCTTCCTTGGCGCCGTCGATAAAGCTCTCATACACCGGCACCCGGCGCGCCGCGCCTACCAGCAGAAACAGCAGGATCAGGCCAAACAGGGTGAGGTTGCCGAGCAGCGAGGACAGCGCACCGAGGGCCGTGACGCTAAGGCCGGCAAGCAGCGCCATAAAGCCGCCCAACAGCAGTGCACCGGGCACCAGATAGACCAGTACCACCGGGTCCCACCGGCGCAGGCGCTGGACCAGGGCCACCGCCAGCAGGCCGGCCAGGGTCGAGGCGCTGGTGGCCAGGAGGATCGGCAGGAACACCAGGGTCGGATCCTCGGCGCCCTGCTGCACCCGGTACATGAAGATCGACACCGGCAGCAGGGTCAGGGAGGAGGTATTGAGCACCAGAAAGAGGATCTGCGCGTTGCTCGCCACCGTCTTGCTCGGGTTCAGCTCCTGCAGCGCCTTCATGGCTTTCAGGCCGATCGGC
>JBFHPI010000081.1:0-10301 GCA_041592855.1 Pseudomonas sp. | reverse complement strand
GCATCGAGGCCGGCCATCAGGCAGCTGGCGGTGCAGCGAAAGCCATCCGGGTAGGTGGCACTGACCTTGTATTGATCGGTCGGCGGCAGGCCGCGGGCGCCTTTGAGTTCCACCCGGTTGTCGCCGACCTGGCTGAGTTGCACCTGGGTGAAATCGCAGAGCACATCGGGCAGGTAATAGGCCCGTGGGTCGCCGATTTCATAGAGCATCTGCTCGCCCACGGTAAAAGGCGTGACCAAGCCGCCGGAACCCTCCGGCTTGGTCACGACGAAACTGCCATCGGCTGCCACTTCCACCACCGGGAAGCCGATATGCTCGTAGTCCGGTACGCTTTCCCAGTCGGTGAAATTGCCGCCGGTGCACTGCGCGCCGCACTCGATGATATGCCCGGCCAGGGCGGCCTGGGCCAGCTGGTCGTAGTCGCTCCAGCTCCAGCCGAATTCATGCACCAGGGCGGCGCTGACCACGGCGCTGTCGACCACACGGCCGGTGATGACGATATCCGCGCCGAGCTTGAGCGCTTCGACGATGCCCGGTGCGCCGAGGTAGGCGTTGACCGAGACGCAGAAGGGCGGCAGCGGCGCGCCCGTGAACATCTCCAGGGTGCCGGCCTTGGCCAACTCACCGAGCTTGGGCTGCAGGTTGTCGCCGTGCAGCACGGCAATCTTCAGGTTGACGCCGGCCTGCTCGCAGGCGGCGGCCAGGGCGGCAGCGCAGGCGCTGGGGTTGACCCCGCCGGCGTTGCTGATTACGCGGATATTCTTCTGTGCGATGTCCTGCAGCAGCGGCGCCAAGGTCTCTACAAAGTCGGTGGCGTAGCCGGCGTCCGGCTTCTTTATCCGTGCGCCGGCCATGATCGACATGGTCACTTCGGCCAGGTAGTCGAATACCAGGTAATCCAGTTCGGTGCCTTGAACCAGCTGAGCGGCGGCGGTGCTGGTATCGCCCCAGAAGGCGGAGGCGCAGCCGATGCGTACGGTCTTGGTCATTGGAATTATCCGCAACACATAGATAAGGTGACCTGAAGGCTACCAAGCAAGCGCTTGGTTGAAAAGCCCTCTGGATGATCTTTCTCAACCTAAGTATGGCCAAGCGCTTGCTTGGTTGGTCCGGGCGGCATAAATTTCACTAATAACGACAAGCACTTGGGTAAAATCGCCGAAAATTTGCAGGCAGCTGCAGTTTTGCCCAGGGCCTACAAGGTTGGAGACGAATTCGCGTGGATGATCGACAAGCGCAGGTGGTGATGCAGCAACTGGTGGCCAGTGGGCAGATCACCGACCCGGACAGCGCGCGTGGCAAGCTGCTGCAAACCGCCGCGCACCTGTTTCGCAGCAAGGGCTACGAGCGCACCACGGTGCGCGACCTGGCCAGCGCCGTGGGGATTCAGTCGGGTAGCATCTTTCATCACTTCAAGAGCAAGGATGAGATCCTGCGCTCGGTGATGGAGGAAACCATCCGCTACAACACTGCGCTGATGCAGGCTTCCCTGGCCGAAGCGACCGACTTGCGCGGGCGCGTGCTGGCGCTGATCCGCTGCGAACTGCAGTCGATCATGGGCGGTACGGGCGAGGCCATGGCCGTGCTGGTGTATGAATGGCGCTCGCTGTCCGAGGAAGGCCAGGCCTTTATTCTCGATCTGCGTGACACCTATGAGCAGCTCTGGCTGCAGGTGCTCAGTGAGGCCAGGGATGCCGGCTATTTCAAGGCCGATCCCTTTATCATCCGCCGCCTGCTGACCGGAGCGTTAAGCTGGACCACCACCTGGTTTCGTCCAGAGGGGGCGATGAGCCTGGATCAGTTGGCCGAGGAGGCGCTATCTCTGGTTGTGAAGGAAAATTGAGCAAAGTCGGCTACAATCAGGTGGCGTTCTGCTATCGTTTTTGGCGCCAATGGAATGTCGCTTTCGTGTGAGGAGGCTATGATCTCCTGACTTAAGAACCGGGTACGACTTTTGCGCCTTATCTGCTTGAGTGCCTTGCTGGTACTGTCTTTGTTGTCGTTGCCCGTGCTTGCCGCGCTGGATGTGCGCGTGGGCGCCTACCACTTCCCTCCTTATGCCATCAAGCCAGAGAGTTCGAAGCCAGACGGGTTGCTGCCCGAGCTGCTGGATTTACTCAATGGGTTACAGGGTGATTACCTCTTTACCCTGATCCCAACTGCCGCCATGCGCCGCTACCGTGATCTGGAGTCCAGACGCTATGACCTCATTCTCTTCGAATCCCCCGAGTGGGGCTGGCAGGATACCCCTCATTTGGCGGTGGACCTGCACATTGAAGATGCCGAGGTCTATGTCGCGCTGAATGCGCCGGGACGTGGCCAGGATTACTTCGATAGCCTGCAGGGCAAGCGCATGGCGCTGTACAGCGGTTATCACTACGGTTTTGCCGGGTTCAATGCCGATCAGCAGTTTCTGACCCGTGAGTTCGACGCCTTGCTCACCTATTCCCATGACAGCAACCTGAGCATGATCCTGCGTCAGCGCGCAGAAATCGCGGTGATCACCCGTTCCTACCTGAATATGTACCTGCAGCGTCATCCCGCCCAGGCCAAGGCCTTTCTGGTGTCCGAGCGGGTTGATCAGGTGTATCGCCATCAGGCATTGTTCAGTCAACAGTCGGCCATAGCGCCAGGAGTCTTTATCGAGCTGGTTCAGCAGCTCAAGGATCGGGGGTTGCTGGATAAGCTCTTGGCCCGTTACTACCTGAGGCTGCCTGCTGCCGACTTGAGCGAATAGGGATGTTGCACTGATGTATGACTTTCGCGTTGTACTGCGTTTTTGGGTACTGGGGTTGCTGTTGGGCAGCGCCGGCCTGCAGGCCCGGCAGGAGGTGCGGGTGGCTCAGGTGGAGTTTCCGCCCTATGTGTTCAAGCACGAGTCGGCCGAGACGCCGGGCTTGCTGACCCAGCTGGTCGAGGCTTTGAATGGGGCGCAACAGGACTACCGCTTCGTGCTGGTGCCCACCTCGCTTAACCGTCGCTTTGCCGATCTGAAGCGTGGCCGTCTGGATCTGGCGGTGTTCGAGAACCCGGCCTGGGGTTGGCAGAATATCGCCCACACCGCGCTGGATATGGGTCTGATTGATGCCGAGGTGTTTGTTGCCCGCGCTGTGCCGGGGCGTGGTCAGGATTTTTTCGACAGCCTGCAGGGCAAGCGACTGGCCCTGTTTTATGGTTTTCACTACTCTTTCGCCGATTTCAACTCCGATCCGGCTTATCTGGCCAGCGCGTTCAATGGCAGCCTCAGCCACTCCCATGACGGCAATCTGCTGATGGCGCTGCATGAGCGGGCCGAGATTGCCCTGGTTACCCGCTCCTATATCCGCGATTTTCTGCGCCGTTACCCCGACTATGAGGGGCAGATGCTGGTGTCGCAGCGGGTGGATCAGCACTATCGCCATCATGTGCTGCTGCGTCCGGACAGCCCGATTCGGCCCGAGCAGTTTGCCGCGCTCTATGCCCTGCTGCGTGAGCAGGGCGAGCTGGCGCGTATCTTTACGCCCTATCAGATCGAGCTCGCGCCGCTGCCGCAAAGCAAGGCCGCGCGCAGTACTCTTTAATCCCGCTCCTTTTCCTCGCGTCTATCCTGAGCATCCAGC
Source organism: Pseudomonas sp. (assembly GCA_041592855.1). Taxonomy (GTDB): domain Bacteria; phylum Pseudomonadota; class Gammaproteobacteria; order Pseudomonadales; family Pseudomonadaceae; genus Aquipseudomonas. The sequence continues at coordinate 6,702 of JBFHPI010000081.1, read as the reverse complement.
TCGAGCTGGCGTTGGCGCACTTTTTCCAGCTGTTCAGGGGTCAGTGGGTTGTCATTGGCGGTGCGCAGCAGCATCAGCAGGCCACTGACGATGGAGCCCAGCACCAGCACGATCAGCAACCAGATATACCAGGGCATTGCGTTCTCCTTGTATGAGTCTTCGCCAGCTTATCAGTGACTGCGGAAATAGCGCTCCAGCAGCAGCGGGTCGTCGAAGTGGGCGCGGCCGATAAAGGCCGTGGCATGTCGGCCCCACTGGCGCATGGCGCCGGGGGAATGCACGCCGGAAGGCCATAGCAGCCAACGCTCCAGGCGCTGCGTGCCGGGTATCAGGCCATCGGCCCGATACAGACTGCGCCGCCCTTGCGGATGAGGCAATAGGCGCAGCTGATCAAGGGGCGTGCGCTGATAGTGCATGGACGGGTAGGCGGAGTGCCGGTTGTCGACCCAGTACAGTTGATGGTCGGCGGCGTTGAGCCACAGGGTCGCGGCCTGATCGCCGGTGAAGCTCAGGCGCTTGGCCTGGCGGATCTCCTCATTGGCGGGCGCCTGCAGCTGCCAGGGTGAGTCCGCTGGCAGGTAGAAGGTATGCCAGCAGCCGCAGGGATGAATGCTGTCATAGAGCAGGGCGTTGCCCTGCGAGTCGAGGGTCACGCGCCAGAGCAGGCCATCCAGTTCGCCGCCAAATAGATCCAGGGCATGGGCTTTGGGGCGCTGACTGAACCAGAACTGATAGATCAGTTGCAGATGCCAGCGCCCCGCGACCCGACTCCAGCCAACCTGCTGGTAGAGCCGTGGCTGCGCCGTCTGCAGGTCATGCTTGCCGTCGGCGCGGTAATAGGGGCTGCCGAGCCGGTCATGACGGCCGCTCTGCGCGACCTTCAGCCAGGGGGCATGACGGGCAAACAGCTCTGCCAGCTGCGCATCGCTGGCCTGGGGGCGGCCCAGCAGATCGGGCTGCAGGGGCTCAGGGAGGACAGCGGCTGGCTGGATCAGGGGGCTATAGCCCAGCCACTGCGGGCCATCCTGGGGTTCGCTGGCCTGTGCTACCTGCTGCTGCCAGGCGTCGATGCTGCGCCGGTAGAAGGGCTTGAAAACCGCATAGAGGCCCAGGACTCGGGCCCCTGTGCGGTAGTCATCAGGCACCTGGGCCGCCTGCAAAACCCGGGCGAAGGACTGCGGATCGGCCAGCTGCGCCTCGATCAGGGCTGCGCGACAGTTGGCCAAAGCCGCTTGCTGGGCTGGCTGGCTCCAGAACTGGCGCTGAGTCGTGGGCATTTGGGCGATTTCGATGCGGCTGGCCTGCTCGTCCAGCTCACCCAGGTGGTGTAACCACAGGCGCCGCTGCTCGGCGTTGCTGGCGCTGTGGCCGAGCAATGCCAGGCTGCGCTCGCTGCGCAGGCCGGCAAAGCCGGGCAGGCGATGGTACTGAGCATCGTTGACCGCGGCACTGGCCGCCTGCAACTGCGCAAACAGTGCAGCGCAGGCTGTTCCGGGTGCGGGCTGGTGCATGCAGCCGGTCAGCAGCAGGCCCAGCAGGGTGGCACCGAGCAGGGGTCTGAACATGGGCAATCCTGGGTGAGCAACCTACTCACCATACGCCGTGTCGAGTGGTGAAGGAATCCATTGCGGCTCTGTAACACGCTGGCAATCTGGCGCTGCTTGAATGGCGGCTTTGCAACCAAAGGGATTGACCCATGACCAGCGCCAGCCCTCTGGAACGGCTATTACGGCCTGTCGCACCCTTGCTCCCCGGGATCAGCATCGCTGATGTCGCCGATCGATTGCTGACGCCTGAGCACAAGGCCTTTCTCTCGCTGCCTATCGTCGATGCTGCCGGTGTACCGCTCGGCCTGGTCAGCCGCAGTGTGCTGCAGGATATCTTTATGCAGCGCTTTGGCCGCGACCTGCGCGGGCGCCATCCGGTCGAGGAGGTGATGAACCCCGATCCGCTGGTGGTCAGCCTGGATACCAGCCTGGAAGAGGCGGCCAAGCAGATCACCGCGCAGTTGCAATACCCCATTACCGAAGACTTTATTCTGGTTGACGCCCAGGGCCACTACCGCGGCCTGGGTACCGTGCTGGACCTGCTCAAGGCCATGGAAGCGCGCATCGCCCAGCGCAACCGGGTGCTGCGCAAGGCCCTGGTAGAGCTCAAGGAGTCCCAGACCCAGCTGGTGCAGTCGGAGAAGATGGCCTCCCTGGGGCAGATGGTGGCCGGTGTGGCCCACGAGCTGAACACCCCGCTGGGCTATGTGCAGAATAACCTGCAGTTGCTGCGCGAACTGAGCGCGCCGCTGTTCGAGTTGGCCGCCGCGCAGGCGGTGCTGGCCGACTGCCTGAGTGACGCGCAGTGTGACGAGGCCCGTTTGGCCGAGGCCCTGGCACATGCCGAACAGGCCCGCCAGCGTGCAGCCCCTGAACTCTTGGTCGAAGATTTGAATCAGCTGTTCGACGACACCCTCTATGGTCTGCGGCAGATCGGCGAGCTGGTGCTGGGGCTCAAGGACTTCGCCCGTCTGGATCGCGCCATGAGCGAAGAGGTCGACCTGAACGAGTGCGTGCGCAGTGCCCTGCTGATCGCCCGTAACGGCATCAAGGACAAGGCCGAAGCCCTTCTGCAGCTGGGTGAGCTGCCGCGCATTCCCTGTGCGCCGTCGCAGATCAACCAGGTGCTGCTCAACCTGCTGAACAACGCGGCCCAGGCCATCGACGGCTTTGGCCAGATCCGCATCAAGACCTGGGCCGAGGCCGAGGCGGTCTGCCTCTCCCTGCAGGATTCCGGGCGCGGCATGCCCCCCGAGGTGCTGGCGCGGATCTTCGATCCGTTCTTTACCACCATGCCCGTGGGCCAGGGCACCGGTCTGGGCCTGTCGATCAGCTACAAGATCATCCAGGACCACGGCGGGCAGATCCGCGTGGCCTCCGAACCCGGGCGCGGTACGCGCTTTCTGATTCGCCTGCCGCGCCCGCAAGCGCTGCCACTGCAACGGAGTGCCTGAAATGAGCGAGCCCATTCGCATCCTGTTTGTCGATGATGAGGAGCGCATCCTGCGCAGCCTGGCGATGCAGTTTCGCCGCCAGTATCAGGTGCTCACCGAGACAGATCCGTGCCGCGCCCTGGAGCGGCTGCGCAGCGAGCCGGTGCATATTCTGGTCAGCGACCAGCGTATGCCGCAGATGAGTGGTGCCGAGCTGCTGGCCCAGGCCCGGGAGATCGCCCCGGATACCCTGCGTATCCTGCTTACCGGCTATTCCGATCTGGACGCGGCGGTGGAGGCGCTGAACAGCGGCGGTATCTTCCGCTACCTGAGCAAACCCTGGGATCCGCAGGAAATGGCCTTCACCTTGCGCCAGGCGGCCGAGATCGCCGTGCGCCAGGCGCAGCCTAGCATACCGATCGCCACGCCACTGCCGTCGCCGCTGACCCTGTTGCTGCTGGATAACCAACCCCAGACCCTGGAGGTGGTGGCCGAGTTCTGCGTAGCTGGCGGCCATCGCCTGCTGCGCGCGGCCAGCCTGGGCGAGGCGGTGGCGCTGCTCAACAGTCAAACGGTGGATGTCTTGGTCAGTGACCTGCAGCTGGCCGGTGAAGACTGTACGCCGCTGTTGAAAAGCCTGGCCCAGGCCCATCCGCGGCTACTTAGCCTGGTGGTGACACCATTCCGTGACACCCAGGCGCTGCTCAAACTGATCAACGAGGCGCAGATCTTCCGCTACCTGCCCAAGCCGATCCGCCGCGGTTTGTTCGACAAGGGCCTGCAGGCTGCCGCCGAACAGGTACAGCTATGGCGTGCGCAACCGGCGCAGGTGGTCACCCGCCTGGCCCAGGCGCCGCGCGATGAGCGTGAGCGGGAGAAGGTCGGCAGTCTGCTGGGGATGCTGGGTCGCTTGCGTGAGCGTTTGATTGCCTAGGGCGGATGAGTCAACGACTAAACCCGCCCTCTGGCTTTAGCGCCTTACCTGCTTCAGCGTTTCGGCGATCAGAAAGGCCAGTTCCAGGGACTGGTCGGCATTCATCCGCGGGTCGCAGTGGGTGTGGTAGCGATCCGACAGGCTGTCCTCGGTGACCGGGCGGGCGCCGCCGATGCATTCGGTGACGTTCTGCCCGGTCATCTCGATATGGATGCCGCCGGCGTAGCTGCCCTCGGCCTGATGTACGGCGAAGAACTGCTTCACTTCGGCGAGGATCTGCGCGAAGTCGCGGGTCTTGTAGCCGCTGCTGGCCTTGATGGTGTTGCCGTGCATGGGGTCGGAACTCCACAGCACCTGGCGGCCTTCGCCCTGTACCTTGCGCACCAGGCGCGGCATATGGGCTTCGACCTTGTCCGCGCCCATGCGCACGATCAGGTTGAGGCGGCCGGGATCGTTGTCCGGGTTGAGGATGTCGATCAGGCGGATCAGCTCATCCGGGTCCATGCTCGGGCCGACCTTGACCCCGATGGGGTTGCCGACGCCGCGCAGGAACTCGACATGGGCACCGTCCAGCTGGCGGGTGCGGTCGCCGATCCACAGCATATGGGCTGAGCAGGCGTAGTCGCCGCCGGTGAGGCTGTCGCGGCGCACAAAGGCCTGCTCGTAGTTGAGCAGCAGGGCCTCATGGGCGGTGAAGAAGCTGGTCTCGCGCACCTGGGAGGAGCCGTCCATGCCGCAGGCGCGCATAAAGGCCAGGGTCTCGTCGATGCGGTCGGCCAGGTGGCTGTATTTCTCGGCCAGGGCCGAGTTGGCGATAAAGTCCAGGTTCCACTGGTGCACCTGATGCAGGTCGGCAAAACCACCCTGGGCGAAGGCGCGCAGCAGGTTCAGCGAGGCGGTGGACTGGTGATAGGCCTGCAGCAGGCGCTCCGGGTCCGGTACACGGCTGGCGGCGTCGAAGCCGATGCCGTTGACGATATCGCCGCGGTAGGCGGGCAGGGTCACCCCGTCGATGGTTTCATCATTGGCCGAACGCGGCTTGGCGAACTGCCCGGCCATGCGCCCGACCTTGACCACCGGGCAGCCGGCGGCAAAGGTCATGACGATGGCCATCTGCAGCAGCACCTTGAAGGTGTCGCGGATCTTTGCGGCGCTGAACTCGGCGAAACTCTCGGCGCAATCGCCGCCCTGCAGCAAGAAGGCGCGGCCCTGGGTCACCTCGGCAAACTGGCGGCGCAACTCGCGGGCTTCACCGGCAAACACCAGCGGCGGATAACCGGCCAGGGTCTGCTCGACACGGCCCAGGTGGGCGGCGTCCGGGTACTGCGGCTGCTGCTGGATGGGCTTGGCCCTCCAGCTCTCGGGGCTCCAGGGTTGCGACATTGCGGCTCTCGGCTTAAGTCAATTCAGGCGGACGGGCATGGTAACCGATCAGCCGGACGCTTCAAGCCGATAGGCGCGATAGAGCCGCTGCATGGTGACATGCGGTTCAGGCGGTGGCGGGCTGGACGTCACGGGCGGTTGCCGTACGTGGCAAAACCTCACGCCCCGGTAGAAAGCGGCCATAACCCTGCTGCTTGCCCAGCTCTTGCGGGAACTCGCGGCCACGGCGGTAGGCGATACGACCATTTATCAGGGTCGCCTCCACCGCCGCATCATTGCGTTTGACCACCCGTTCCAGGCCGAGCACTTCCATCGGCGCTTCATGCATCTCGTCCAGTTCATCGGTGAGCCCGGCCGGGTTGACGATCACCAGATCGGCGCGGTCGCCGACGCGGATATTACCGGCGTCCACGCCGATAAACTCCGCCAGCTCGCCGCTCAGGCGGTGGACCGCACGGCCCAACTCCATAAAGGGCGTGCCGGCCAGTTCGGCGTCGCGCACATACTTGAGGAAGCGCAGCGGGAAGTTGTACTGGGCAATCGAGCGCAGGTGCGCCCCCGAGTCGGCGAAGCCCGGCTGGGTCCAGGGGCTGGCCAGCAGCTTGTGCATCACCGCCTCGCGCTGGTTGCCATAGCAGGTGGTCCACTTCAGCGCCTCGCGGTACTGGCAGGCCAGCTCGAAGTAGGCATCCACCGCGTCCAGGCCACGACGCTCACCGAGCTGCTTGAAGTTCTGGCCGACCAGGCTGGGGTCCGGGCACTCGGTGACCCAGCAGTCGGAGAAGTCGCGGTGCCACAGACCCTTGGTGAGGATGGCCTTGACCTGCTTCTTGAACAGGGCGCGGAACTCCGGCTCCAGCACCTTGGCGTACAGTTCGTCCGGGTTCTTGATATTGCGCAGGATCTCGCCCGCGCCAAATTCCTCGAAAGCGTTCACGTTCAGCCCTTCCAGGCGCAGGGTGAAGGGCGACGGCAGGGTCTGCCAACGGAAATGCCCGCGCAGTACCTTGTTCGCCAGCCAGCCGGAAAGGCGGGTGAAACGGTGCAGCAGCGGCTGGGATTTCAGGTCCAGCGCGGTCAGCATCGAGCATTTGAGCGGCTTTCTAAACCAGCCATGGGCCTGATAGAGGAAGGCGAACACGTTGACCTTGGTCACCGCATCCGGCGCACCCTGGAGCACCGCGCCACGGCGGCGCAATACGGCGAACAGGCGCGAGAACTCGTTCCAGCTGGCAAAGGTCGAGGGCAGCGGGCTGGACCAGGCGCGGTCGCCGTCCATCTTGTCCAGCTTGGTGGTCATCACCGACAGGCCGATGCAGCCGGCGTCCAGCGCCTCTTCCAGCAGCTGTTCCATACGTGCAAGTTCTGCTTCAGTCGGTTTGATCTTGCTGGTGGCGCGTTCCAG
>JBFHPI010000080.1:0-10371 GCA_041592855.1 Pseudomonas sp. | reverse complement strand
TTCCTCAGGGTTTCCCTTCAATCGGGGGAGGGTGCCGATTTCCATGATGCCCTAATCTAGGTGCCTTGAGATGTCCGGTCTTGTACGGAATTTTGTGTAGAATATTTGTGTAGATTCTTTTATCCGTTTTTTCTGCAAGCCATTGATTTAAATGGTAAAAAAATAATCTTAAGCGCTATTTTATAGTGTAGCGAAAATCGTGTTCGGCCATGGGTCCTCCAGAAGGTGGCGCATGCTATCACGCAGGCGGCAAAACCTGGTTGAGCAGCTGGCCGTCCAGCCAGGCCTGGATATTATCGCGGGTGGTGCTGGCGATGGCGGCCAGGGCTTCCTGGGTGAGGAAGGCCTGGTGGGCGGTGATCAAGACATTGGGAAAGCTCAGCAGGCGTGCCAGCACATCGTCCTGGAGTGGCGCATCGGAGCAGTCCTCGAAGAACAGCTCGGCTTCTTCTTCGTAGACGTCCAGGCCCAGATAACCGAGCTGGCCGCTTTTCAGGGCGCCGATCAGCGCCGGGGTGTCGATCAGTGCACCGCGCCCGGTATTGATCAGCATGGCCCCGCGTTTCATCTGCGCCAGGCGTCTGGCGTCGATCATATGCTGGGTGGTCGGGGTGAGCGGGCAGTGCAGGCTGAGGATATCGCTGTCTGCCAGCAGCTTATCCAGCGCCACCTGGCGGGCGCCGGGTGGCAGCTCGATGATGGGCTGTGGGTCGTTGATTAGCAGTTGGCAGCCGAGGCCCGCCATGATCCGTGCGAAGGTCAGGCCGATCTGTCCGGCGCCGACTACGCCCACGGTCGTGCCATAGAGGTCGAAGCCGGTGAGGCCATGCAGGGAAAAATCACCCTCGCGGGTGCGGTTGAAGGCGCGATGGGTGCGCCGGTTGAGGGTCAGGATCAGGGCCAGGGCATGTTCGGCCACGGCATGCGGCGAATAGGCCGGCACCCTGACCACTGGCAGCCCCAGGCGTTGGGCCGCGTACAGATCGACATGGTTGTAGCCGGCCGAGCGCAGGGCAATCAGGCGTGTACCGTTAGCGGCCAGACGCTCCAGCACCGGAGCTGACAGCTCGTCGTTGATAAAGGCGCAGACCACCTCACTGCCGGCGGCCAGCTCGATGCTGTCCGGGCGCAGGCGTGCCTCCTGAAAATGCACCTGCCAGTCGGCAGGCAGAGCGGCGGCGAGAAAACTGCTCTGGTCGTAGGGTTTGCTGCTGAAAAAGGTGATCTGCATAAAGGTTCCTCAGGCACTGGCCTGGGCGGCGCAGGCCAGGCGCTCGATGGCATGGTCCAGCTCGTCCAGGGCCTGGGTTGCACTCGGGTCGTTCCGCTTGAGCAGGGTTTCGCAATGCTGGCAGGCCGCGCGCAACTGAGGGACGCCGCAGTAGCGGGTGGCACCATGCAGGCGATGGACCCGTTCAAGCAGGCTGTTGCGATCGCCGGCCTGGCGGGCCTGGACAATGGCCTGGCGGTCGGCGGCCAGGCCTGCCAGGAGCATCCGCAGCATGTCCGCGGCCAGGTCTGCCTTACCAGCGGCCAGGCACAGGCCTTCGTCGTTGTCGAGTACCTGCAGCTCGTCTTGGCGTATTGTCGCTGCTGGTTGGAGTGCGGGCTCGCCATGCTGGCGCAGGGCCAGGCCGGTCCACTTGAGTACCACCTGGGCCAGTTGGCGCTCGCTGATGGGTTTGCTCAGGTAGTCGTCCATGCCGCTCTGCAGCAGGGCGCGTTTTTCGTTGGCCAGGGCATGGGCGGTGAGGGCGACGATGGCGACCGGCGCGCGGCCCTGTTGGGCTTCCCATTGACGGATGGCTTCGCTGGCCTGGCGGCCATCCATGCCGGGCATCTGGATATCCATAAAGATCAGGTCGAAGCACTCCTGTTGGGCCAGTTCAACAGCCTCGAAACCGCTGTGGGCGATGCGGGTCTGGGCGCCCATATCATCGAGCAGGGTCTGCACCAGCAGCAGGTTGGCCGGGTTGTCGTCGACACAAAGAATGCGCGGTGCGCGGCTGGGCGCGGGGGTGGCTGCAGCGGGTGGTAGCAGGTTGCGCTGGCGCGGGCTGATCAGCTCGGCCAGGGCCCGTTGCAGTTTGCGCGTACAGGCGGGTTTGGCCTGCAACTGGCTGTGGGCATCCGGCAGGCTGGCGTGATAGCGGCTTTGCTCGGTGGTGGGGCAGAGCACCAGAGCCTTGCAGTTGAGTTGTTCCAGGCTGTCGATTTGTTGGGCCAGTTGCTCCGGCGGCAGACTCTGGATGCTGACGCCGAGTACGGCCAGTTCAATCGGCTGGGTGCTGTGCTGCGCCTGTTGTACCTGCTGTTGTAGCTGCTCCAGGCTGATGCAGGGGCTGACCTCCAGGCCGCAGTCTTCCAGCTGATGTTGCAGGGCCTGGCGGGCCAACTCGTGACTTTCCAGAATGGCCGCACGCCGACCCAGCAGGGGTGGGCGGGGCAGGTCTTCGGCATCGTCGCGGGCCTTGGGCAGGCTCAGGCTGATCCAGAACTCCGAACCTTCGCCTGGGCTACTGGTCACGCCGATTTCGCCACCCATCTGTTCGATCAGGCGTTTGGAAATCACCAGTCCCAGGCCCGTGCCGCCGGCCTGGCGGCTCAGGGAGTTGTCGGCCTGGGTAAAGGCCTGGAACAGCTCACCGAGGTCGTCGTCCGAGAGGCCGATACCGGTGTCCTGCACGCTGATGCGCAACTGGGCGCGGTCGGCGCTTTCGTCTTCAAGCATGGCGCGCATGACGATGCTGCCTTCGCGGGTGAACTTGATGGCGTTGCTGACCAGGTTGGTCAGCACCTGCTTGAGGCGCAACGGGTCGCCGATCAGTGACAGCGGGGTGTCGCGGTAGACCAGGCTGAGCAGCTCCAGCTGTTTCTCGTGGGCGGCCGGGGCGAGGATGGTCAGGGTGTCCTGCAGCAGGTCACGCAGGTTGAAGGGAATGTTTTCCAGCACCAGCTTGCCGGCTTCGATCTTGGAGAAGTCGAGGATCTCGTTGATGATCGCCAGCAGGCTGTCGGCGGATTTTTCGATGGTGCCCAGGTAGTCCTGTTGGCGCGGTGTGAGCTCGCTTTTCTGCAGCAGGTTGGTAAAGCCGAGGATGCCGTTGAGCGGGGTGCGAATCTCGTGGCTCATGTTGGCCAGAAACTCCGACTTGATACGGCTGGCTTCCAGGGCCTCCTTGCGTGCCAGGTCCAGTTCGATGTTCTGGATCTCGATGGTCTCCAGGTTCTGTCGCACGTCCTCGGTGGCCTGTTCGATGCTGTGTTGCAGTTCTTCCTGGGCATTCTGCAGGGCCTCGGCCATGCGGTTGATGCCCGAGGCCAGCTCGTCCAGCTCATGGCTGCCGAGTGGCGGCAGCCGGGTTTCCAGGTGACCTTCCTTGAGCTGGGCGACGCTGTGCTTGATCTGCCGCAGCGGCTCGTTGATGGTGCGGCTCATGCGCAGGGCGAGCAGGGCCGTGATGGTCAAACCGGTGCCGATCAGCAGCAGGCTGGCCAGCAGGCTGCGGTAGCCGCTGAGCAGGGTGCTGTGGTGCGACAGTTCCAGCTCGACCCAGCCGAGGGGTGTATCGTTCTGCTCGTCCTGGGGCTCGCCGGTCAGGCTCAGGTGCTGGGGCAGCACCGGCAGAAGAAAGCGCGTGGCGTCCTGGCTATTGTTCTGCGCCGCCTGCAGGCCGCGGTTACCAGGGACACTATTGAGCATGCTGGGGCCGGCATGGGCCAGGGGCGTGCGCTCCGCAGCAAGAAAACTGACCGCGCGCACATCCGGCTGCTCCAGGGCCTGTTGGGCAATGCGCTGCAGCAGCACGGCGTCACCCCGTTGCAACGCAGGTGCGGCCAGGGGCGCCAGCTGTTCGCTGATCATCTGCCCGCGTTGCAGCAGCTGCGCCTGCAGATCAGAGAGTTGCACCCAGGTGAAATAGCCACCGAGCACCAGCGCCAAGAGGCTGGTGGGCAGCAGCGTGAGCATCAACACGCGGCCCTTGATGCCTAGATCCTTGATCACGCCTTTCCTCCTGACTCGCCCGATAAATGCCTCTGGCCGAAGTGTAGCGGCTTGGGGTGGCGCATTGACAGGGAGAAGGTGGCGCGGGCTACGGCGCGAGCCGCTTTGCCGTTATCATAGGGGCCCGCTCGTTGTTTGGATGTTTGCCGCACCATGACCCAGCATTACCTCACCATCGCCGACTGCGTCGGCAATACACCGCTGGTGCGCCTGCAGCGCCTGCCGGGTCAGACCAGCAATACCCTGCTGCTCAAGCTGGAAGGCAACAATCCGGCGGGTTCGGTGAAGGATCGTCCGGCGCTGTCGATGATCAGTCGTGCCGAGTTGCGTGGCGATATTCAGCCCGGTGATGTGCTGATCGAGGCCACCAGCGGCAATACCGGTATCGCCCTGGCCATGGCGGCTGCGATCAAGGGCTACAAGATGGTGCTGATCATGCCGGACAATTCCACCGCCGAGCGCAAGGCGGCCATGAGCGCCTATGGTGCCGAGCTGATTCTGGTGGGCGGTATGGAGGAGGCCCGGGACCTGGCCCTGCAGATGCAGGCCGAGGGCAAGGGCAAGGTGCTCGACCAGTTTGCCAATGGTGACAACCCCGAAGCTCACTACCGCAGCACCGGTCCGGAAATCTGGCAGCAGACCGGCGGTGAGATCACTCACTTCATCAGTTCCATGGGCACCACCGGCACCATCATGGGCGTGTCGCGTTATCTCAAGGAGCAGAACCCTGCGGTACAGATCGTGGGTTTGCAGCCCATGGAAGGTGCCGCCATCCCCGGTATCCGCCGTTGGCCCGAGGAGTACCTGCCGAAGATCTATCAGGCCGAGCGGGTCGACCGGATTATCGATATGAGCCAGGAGGAAGCCGAACAGGTGATGCGCCGGCTGGCCCGGGAAGAAGGCATCTTCTGCGGGGTGTCGTCCGGTGGTGCGGTGGCGGCCATGCTGCGCCTGTCCCGGGAGGTGGAGAACGCGGTGCTGGTGGCGATTATCTGCGACCGCGGCGACCGTTACCTGTCCAGTGGCGTATACGACGCACCGAGCACCTGATGGCCAGGAAAGATGGCGGTCTGCGCTTTCAACCTAGCGGTGGCACCCGTGCTCCCCAGGTGCCGGTGGGCAAGAAACAGAAGTTAAAGATTGAGCGCCTGGCGGCTGATGGCCGCGGCATTGCTTTTGTCGAGGGGCGCACCTGGTTTGTCAGCGGCGCCCTGGCTGGTGAGGACGTCGAGGTGCGGGTGCTGGGCGCCCAGGGCAAGGTGATACAGGCGCGAGTTGAGCGCATTCTTACTGCCAGCCTTGAACGCCGCGCCGAACCCTGCCTGCATGCCCGGGTGTGCGGCGGCTGCAGTCTGCAGCATATGCCCCATGCCGATCAGCTGGGCCTGAAGCAGCGCATGCTGGCCGAGCAGCTCAGTCGCCTGGCCGGCCTCGAACCCCGGGAATGGGCGGCGCCTCTGGTAGGACCCGAACTGGGCTACCGACGCCGCGCGCGCATTGCCGTGCGCTGGGATCACAAGGCCAAGCGCCTGGACGTCGGTTTTCGCGCCGCTGCCAGCCAGGACATTATTGCCATCAGCGATTGCCCGGTGCTGGTACAGCCCTTGCAGCCGATCCTGCGTGCATTGCCGGCTACCCTGGCGGCGCTGGCCAAGCCCCAGGCCATTGGTCATGTGGAGTTGTTCAGTGGCAATGCCTGCGCTGTACTGGTGCGACATACCGCCGTGTTACACGAGGCTGATCTGGCCGGGCTGCGGGGCTTCTGCGCCGAACAGGGGGCGCAACTCTGGTTGCAGGGCGAAGGCGAGCCGCACCCTGATCAGCCCGGGCAGCAGCTGGGATATGACTTGGAGGACGAGGACCTGAGCCTGGCTTATCGCCCTGGCGACTTTGTTCAGGTCAACCCTTCGGTGAATGACGCCATGATCGCTCAGGCACTGGACTGGCTGGCGCCCCAGGCCGATGAAAGGGTACTGGATCTGTTCTGCGGTCTGGGCAACTTTGCCCTGCCCCTGGCCAAGAGAGTGCGCGAACTGGTGGCGGTGGAGGGCGTTCAGACCATGGTTGAACGCGCCGCAAAAAATGCCGAGGACAATGGCCTGGCTAATGCGCACTTTTACCAGGCCGACCTGTCCAAGCCCTTGGCCGAGGCCGAATGGGCCAAGGGCGGTTTTGCTGCGGTGTTGCTCGACCCGCCCCGTGATGGCGCGGCGCAGGTGGTGCAGCAGATGGAGCAACTGGGTGCGCAGCGGGTGCTCTATGTTTCCTGCAATCCGGCGACCCTGGCTCGCGACAGTGCCGCGTTGCAGGCCCAGGGCTATCGGCTGGAGCGCGCCGGTATCCTCGACATGTTTCCGCAGACGGCGCACGTGGAAGCCATGGCGCTGTTTGTTCGGCAGTAAAGTACAGACCGGCGGCTTGCTTTTATTGGAGCAAGCCCCCACTTGGTTGCAACAGGGGCGCACAGGGATTGCGTCAGGGTGATTAAACCGACCGACTCCTGAAGAAAGTCGGCGACTGTTCGGCAGGCATATAGGCCGCCGTAGGGAAGGTAGCAAGATGGTTCAGGTCAGGGCGCATCAGCCGATCAACGACGACGGCAGCATCAACCTCGATGCCTGGCTCGATCATGTCTTAAGCGTTGACCCGGCGCTGGAGCGCGAGGCGCTCAAGGTCGCCTGCGAGTTCGCCCGCGAGGCCGAGCAACAGGCCAATGCCGCGCAGAATCTGTGGACAGAGGGGGCTTCGAGCTTTCGCGCCGGGCTGGAAATTGCCGAGATCCTCGCCGACCTCAAGCTGGATCAGGACTCTCTGGTGGCGGCGGTGATCTATCGCTGCGTGCGCGAGGGCAAGGTGCCCCTGGCGGCGGTGCACCAGCAATTCGGCCCGGTGGTGGCCAAACTGGTGGAGGGGGTGCTGCGCATGGCGGCGATCAGCGCCTCGCTCAACCCCCGTGACTCCCTGGTGCTTGGCTCCCAGGCCCAGGTGGAGAACCTGCGCAAGATGCTGGTGGCCATGGTCGACGATGTGCGCGTGGCCCTGATCAAACTGGCCGAACGAACCTGTGCGATTCGGGCCGTAAAAGAGGCCGATGACGAAAAGCGCCAGCGTGTGGCCCGGGAGGTGTTCGACATCTATGCGCCCCTGGCCCATCGCCTGGGTATCGGTCATATCAAGTGGGAGTTGGAGGATCTGTCCTTCCGCTACCTGGAGCCCGAGCAGTACAAGCAGATCGCCAAGCTCCTGCATGAACGGCGCCTGGACCGTGAGCAGTACATCAATGATGTGATGAGTCACCTGCGCGAGGAGCTGGAAGCCACCGGGATCAAGGCCGATATCAGCGGCCGGGCCAAACACATCTACTCGATCTGGCGCAAGATGCAGCGCAAGGGCCTGCAGTTCAGCCAGATCTATGACGTGCGCGCGGTGCGGGTGCTGGTGCCGCAGGTGCGCGACTGCTACACCGCTCTTGGTATCGTGCATACCCTGTGGCGGCATATCCCCAAGGAGTTCGACGACTACATCGCCAACCCCAAGGAAAACGGCTACCGCTCCCTGCATACTGCCGTGCTCGGGCCGGAAGGCAAGGTGCTGGAGGTGCAGATCCGTACCCAGTCCATGCACGAGGAAGCCGAGCTGGGCGTCTGTGCGCATTGGCGCTACAAGGGCACCGATGTCAAATCCGGCTCCAACCATTACGAGGAAAAGATCTCCTGGTTGCGTCAGGTGCTCGAGTGGCACGAGGAACTGGGCGATATCGGCGGCCTGGCCGAGCAATTGCGGGTGGATATCGAGCCGGACCGGGTCTATGTCTTCACCCCGGATGGCCACGCCATCGACCTGCCCAAGGGGGCCACGCCGCTCGATTTTGCCTACCGCGTGCACACCGAGATCGGCCACAACTGCCGCGGAGCGAAGATCAACGGGCGTATCGTGCCCCTCAACTACAGCCTGCAGACCGGCGAGCAGGTGGAGATCATCACCAGCAAGCACGGCACGCCAAGCCGTGACTGGCTGAACACCAACCTGGGTTATGTCACCACCAGCCGCGCCCGGGCCAAGATCGTGCACTGGTTCAAGCTGCAGGACCGCGACCAGAACGTCGCCGCCGGCAAGCAGCAGCTGGAGCGTGAACTGCAGCGCCTGGGGCTGCCCCATGTGGACTTCGACAAGCTGGCCGAAAAGGCCAACCTGAAAAGCAGCGATGACCTGTTCGCCTCACTCGGTGCCGGCGATTTGCGCCTGGCCCAGCTGGTCAACCTGGCCCAGCAACTGGTCGAGCCGGATCGGGTCAACGAGCAGCTCGAACTGATTCCGCGCAAGGCCCTGGGCTTCAAGCCGGGCAAGCGCGGCGATATCCAGATCCAGGGGGTGGGCAATCTGTTGACCCAGATGGCGGGTTGTTGTCAGCCGCTACCGGGCGACCCCATCGTCGGCTACATCACCCTGGGGCGTGGCGTCAGTATTCACCGTCAGGATTGTGCCTCGGTGCTGCAACTGGCCGGGCGCGAGCCGGAGCGCATTATCCAGGTCAGCTGGGGGCCGGTGCCGGTGCAGACCTACCCGGTGGATATCGTGATCAAGGCCTACGACCGTTCCGGCCTGCTGCGTGACGTGACCCAGGTGCTGCTCAACGAGAAGCTCAATGTGCTGGCGGTCAACACCCGTTCGAACAAGGACGACAACACCGCGTCCATGTCGATCACCGTGGAGATTCCCGGTCTGGACGCGCTGGGCCGGCTGCTGGGGCGTATCTCCCAGCTGCCCAATATTATTGAAGCGCGCCGCCACCGGGTGAGTTAAGTCTCAGGCCGTAGCCCGGATCTAATCCGGGGGAGAGGTTTACGAAGGAAGCCTATGTACCAACTCGACGACCTGCTGCACCTGATGGCCCGTCTGCGCGACCCGCAGCATGGCTGCCCCTGGGACCTCAAACAGCACTACGCGAGCATCGTGCCGCACACTATCGAGGAAGCCTACGAGGTGGCCGATGCCATCGAGCGTGGCGACTTCGAGCACCTGCCCGGTGAGCTGGGCGATCTGTTGTTTCAGGTGGTCTATTACAGTCAGCTGGCGCGCGAGGAAGGGCGTTTTGACTTTGCCCAGGTGGTCGATGGCATCACCACCAAGCTGATTCGTCGCCACCCCCATGTGTTTCCCGATGGCGATCTATATGGCGCAGTGGACGTGGCAAAGCTGGAAGAGGCCGCGGTCAAGCAGCGCTGGGAAGAGATCAAGGCCGAGGAGCGCGCCGCCAAGGCCGCCGCGCCCGAGCAGCTGTCCTTGCTCGACGATGTGCCCACGGCGCTGCCGTCCCTGAGCCGGGCGATCAAGCTGCAGAAGCGCGCCGCCCAGGTTGGCTTCGACTGGCCCGAGGCGTTGCCGGTGGTGGACAAGGTGCGCGAGGAGCTGGATGAAGTACTGGAGGCCATGAGCGAAAACGACCCCAAGGCGATCAGCGAGGAGATCGGCGATCTGCTGTTTGTGGTCAGTAACCTTGCGCGGCATCTCAAGGTCGAACCGGAAACCGCCCTGCGCGCGGCCAATGGCAAGTTCGAGCGGCGTTTTCGTTTTATCGAGCAGGCATTGCGCGAGGCAGGGCGCAACATGGAAGATTGCGCCCTGGAAGAATTGGATGCCCTCTGGGGCGAAGCCAAGAAGCTGGAAAAGCAGCAGGCTTCAAACTGTTGACTGCAGTGACACGGGTGGCGAGCCACCCCTTATTGAATGTTGGAAAGGTAGGTTATGGCGCTCTCACTACGCGATCAGCTGCTCAAAGCCGGGCTGGTCAATGAAAAGCAGGCCAAGCAGGTCAGCAAGGAAAAGCAGAAGCAGAAACGTCTGGAGCACAAAGGCCAGGTAGAAAAGGATGAATCGCAGAAGCTCGCCGCCCAGCAGGCCATGGCCGAGAAGGCCGCGCGGGATCAGGAACTCAATCGTCAGCAGCAGGAAAAGGCCGAGCAGAAGGCCCGTGCCGCCCAGGTCAAGCAGCTGATCGAGCATTCACGCCTGCCCAAGCTGACCAGCGAGGACTACTACAACTTTGTCGATGACAAGAAGGTCAAGCGCCTGGCAGTCAACAACCTGATGCGCGACAAGCTCAGCCGCGGCTCCCTGGCCATCGTGCGCCATGCTGGCGGCTACGAAGTGATTCCCCGGGAGGCCGCGCTGAAGATCCAGGAGCGCGACCCCAGACGCATCGTGTTGCTCAATACCCCGACCGAGGCCGCAGAGGCCGACGATCCCTATGCGGCCTACCAGATCCCCGATGATCTGATGTGGTAGTGAAAAAAGCCGAGCATGGATGCTCGGCTTTTTTAGTACGAGTGTCCCGTCCTGAATAAGGTTTACACCTTCTGCCCAAG
>JBFHPI010000079.1:0-10454 GCA_041592855.1 Pseudomonas sp. | reverse complement strand
GCTGCAGGCGCCTTGGTGACCGATACGGCCTATACGGTCAACGGTGGCACCCTGGATCTGAATGGTTTTGCGCTGAGCATGAGCGCACTGTCCGGCAGCGGCGGCGTACTGGCGTTGGGCAGTGCCCAGCTGACGGTCGATCAGGCTGGCGACAGCAGCTATAGCGGCAGCATCACGGGGAGCGGAGGCCTGATCAAGAGCGGCGCTGGCACGCTCAATCTGACGGGTACTAGCACCTATGGCGGCGATACCCTGGTCAGTGCCGGTAGCCTGCTGGTCAATGGCTCGCTGCAGTCCAGCGTGCAGGTGGCCAGTGGCGCCTTGCTGGGCGGTACGGGCAGCGTCGGCGATATGCTGGTGGATGCCGGTGGCATCCTGGCGCCGGGCAACTCCATTGGCACCTTGACCGTCGCCGGCGACCTGACGTTTGCTAGTGGCTCCATCTATCAGGTGGAGGTGGACCCCGCTGGCAACACTGACAGCATCATCGTCACCGGTCAGGCCAGACTGGCTGGCACCGTGCAGGTGCTGGCGGGGCCGGGGGCGTACGGCCTGGGCACCACCTACACCATCCTCAACAGCGGCAGTCCGCTGGTGGGGCAGTTCGATGCGGTGACCAGCAATCTGGCCTTTCTCGACCCCAGTCTCAGCTATACCAGCAACGATGTACTGCTGACCCTGTTGCGTAACGACATCACCTTCGAAACCCTGGCCCAGACCCCTAATCAGCGGGCCTTCGCCGCTGGGGCGAGCAGTCTGCCGGCAAGCAACGAGGTATTCCGCACCCTGATCAACCTGAGCTTCGACCAGGTACCGGATGCCTACAACCACCTCTCCGGTGATGCCCATGCCAGCGTGTCCACGGCCCTTCTGCTGGATGACCTGGGGGTGCCCTGGATACCCCTGGAAAACCTCAATACCAACCTGGCCAATCCTGAACGCGCCTTGCCGTTCTGGGTGCAGTTGCAGCGCGGTCATCAGCGCACCCGCGACGATGGCAATGCCGGCTTGGTGGTACTGGATCATGACGGCCTGCTGATGGGCAGCGACTGGCCGATCTGGGGCGGCTGGCGCATGGGCGTGGCCCTCGGTTATGGCGATCAGCAGCTGGGCATCAGCTCCAGGGGCGCGGATGCCGACGCCGGTACTTACCGCTCGGCGGCTTATGTGGGCAACCAGTTTCCCCTGGCGCCCGGCGTGTTGAAGTTCTCGACCGGCATCACCTACAGCCGTCATCAGATTGATGGTCGACGCAGCCTGCGCCTGGTGGACGGCCCCGAGCGGCTTACCAGCCGCTACGACATGGGGATCGCCCAGGGCTTTAGCGAGTTGTCGCTGCGCATCGGTGACGAGCAGCAACACTATGTGGAGCCTTTTGCCCGCCTGGTCAGCCTGGACCAGCGCGTCGAGGGTTTCGACGAGCGTGGTGGCAGCGCGGTCCTGAGCGCGGCCAGCCAGGCTACCCAGGTGTTCAGTTCGACACTGGGCACCCGAGGCCAGTACAAAACCCAGTGGTTGGGGCGTGAGCTGGTGCTCAAGGGCAGCCTGGCCGTACGTCAACTGCAGGGTGATCTGCGTCCTGAGCTTGAGCTGCGCCTGGATGAGGGCGAGCCCTTCAAGGTGCTGGGCTCGCGTCTGCCGAGCAACAGCGTGCTGCTCGACCTGCATGCCGATTACGCCCTTGCCCCGGGCATAGGGCTGGATATTCGCTACAAGGGCATGAGCGGCTCCGGCAGTGAGGGCAATGCCTTGGCCGCCAGTTTGCGTTGGCGCTTCTAGCGGGTTTAGCGCATCAGCCCTTCCAGCAGATCGGCCACGCGGATGGCCAGCTTTCTGCGCCAGGGTGCGCTGTGGGGGTTGGCCAGCACCCGGTCTTCATGGGCGAAGCTGTGGATGATGGCGTTGTAGCCGAGCCAGCGCAGGGGTTCGGGCTCCCAGTGAGGCAGCTGTTTGAGGGCACCGTGCTGCACCCAGGGCTGGCGGGTCAGCCGGTTGTCCTGGCCGAGGATCAGTGCCGCCAGGGTACGCCCACCCAGGTTGCTGGCGCCCACGCCTTCGCCGCCGTAGCCGCCAGCCAGGGCGATGCCGCTGGCCTGGTCCAGCAGCATATGGGGGCGGAAGCGGCGGGCCATGCCCAGGTTGCCACCCCAGGTGTGAGTGATGTGCACGTCCTTGAGCAGGGGGAACAGCTCGCCGTACAGATAGCGGCGCAGTTCGCGCTCGTCATCCGTGTGCTGGAAGTCGCTGCGCAGGCGACCGCCGAAGCGATAGCCGCCACGGGCGCCGAAGACCAGGCGATTATCCGCCGTGCGCTGGCCGTAGGTGACCTGGCGGCTCAGCTCGCTAAAGGCTTCGCCACGCTCCAGGCCGATTTCGGCCCAGACTTCCTTGGACAGCGGCTCGGTGGCCAGCAGCAGGCTCTGCACCGGTAGTTGGTGGCGATGCAGGGGCGGCAGGCTGGCGGCGTAACCTTCCACCGCTGGTACGATCCACTGGGCGCGCACGCTGGCCTTGTCGGTGCGCAGCTGGCCGGGCTGCCAGTCCAGTACCGGGCTTTGCTCATAGAGTTCGACGCCCAGCGCGCTGACGCAGCGGGCCAGGCCGCGCAACAGCTTGGCCGGTTGGATGGTGGCGCAGTGCGGGCTGTGGATGGCACCGAAGGCGTTGTTCATGCTGATGCGCTTGCCGAGGTCGAAGGGGGTGAGCCAGCGGTAGTCGGTCTCATCCAGGCCCAGGGCGCGCAGGGCGGCAAGCTGGGCCTTGAGGCTGTCCAGCTGTTCGGGGTAGCGCGCGGCGCAGTAGAACACCCCGCCCTTGCGGTAGTCGCACTGAATGCCTTCGCGCTCCAGAACCTGGGCCACCTCATCGGGAATGCCGTGCAGCAGACCGAAGGCTTCGCGCCGGGCGGCGTTGTTCAGGCCGGCGAGCAGGCGATCCTCACCCAGCAGATTGCCCATCAGCCAGCCGCCATTGCGCCCGGACGCGCCGAACCCGGCGATCTGCGCCTCGATAACGGCGATGCGCAGGTGCGGGGCCTGGCGCTTGAGGTAGTAGGCGGTCCACAACCCGGTATAGCCGGCGCCGATGATCGCCACGTCGACATCCAGATCCTGCTCCAGGGCCGGGCGTGGCGTCAGGGGTTCGTCGAGCTGATCCATCCACAGGCTGATGTTGCGCCAGGGGTTCATGCAGAGTCTCCAAGCAAGTGGGGTGGAGGCAGCCTAGTCCTGACGCTCCGAGCTGTCGTGCGTGCGTGCCCGCAGGGAAAGCTGTCGCAGGTAGGCGCGCGGCGTTTGCCCGCAGTGGCGGCGAAAGCAGCTGTAGAAGCTCGACAGCGAGTTGAAGCCGGCGGCGAAGGCCAGGGCGTCGATGCGTTGCGGGTCACTGCCCGGGGTCAGCTGGGCCAGCAGGTGCTGCAGACGCAGCTGGCTGATCTGGCGATAGAAACTTTGCCCCAACACCTGATTGAACAGAAAGGACAGTTGGTTGCGGCTGTAGCCGGTGGCGTCGGCCAGCTGCTGCAGGTCCAGGTTGGGGTCGAGATAGGGCTGCTGGTGCTGCATAAAACTCTGCAGATCGGCGGCCATCTGCCCGATTTGTCGCGGCGACAGGCCCAGGCGGCTACTGGCCGGACGCTGCGGCGCGGATTGCGTCTGGGGGCGGGCCTCGTTGACCAGGGTGGCGTACTCGTGCACGCGCCAGATCAGATCGTCGCGCACGCTGATCGCCTCGCTGCTGCGAAAGGCCAGCAAACCGGCGCTGCCCTGCAGTTGCAGACGGTACTGGATAAAGGCGGTATGGCCATCGACGCGGATGCGGTCGCTGTGCTCCAGCCGTTCGTCGGCCTGGCGCGGCAGGTTGGCGGCGACATAAGCGCGCAGCTCATCCCGGCCCAGGCAGCGCTGCTGGTAGAAGTCGTGGTACTGGATGTCCGGGTGATACAGGGCCAGCACCGCTTCCAGGTCGCGGGCACGCCAGCTCTGGTGATAGCGCTGCACCACGGCCAGGGTGCGGGCACTCTGGGCGGCGTCATCGGCAAAGTCGTCGGGCTGCATGGGTAGGCGCAGGCTCAGGTTGAGATGGCGACCAGAGTGCCCGAGCCCGGGCGCCGGCTCAAGCTGGCGGGGTCTTGGTTTCGTGTAGGTGCAGGCTGCGCTTGAGGCGGCGGGTGCCGTACCACACCAGGCCCACGCACAGCGGCACGGCGATGCCGGTGGCCAGGGCGCTGCTGTCGATCAGACCGAGGGCCTTGGCCGAGTCGGCCAGGTACTTGCACAGGCCGACCAGGTAGTAGCTGATGGCCGCCACCGACAGGCCTTCCACCGTTTGCTGCAGGCGCAGCTGCAGGTGGCCGCGCTTGTCCATGGCCTGCATCAGCTGCTGGTTCTGGGTTTCGATGGTCAGGTCGATGCGCGTGCGCAGCAGTTCGCTGGCGCGTTGCACGCGGCGGGCCAGGTCGTGCAGGCGCTGCTCGGCCGCCTCACTGGTGCGCCAGGCCGGGGTCAGGCGGCGCTGGAGGAATTCACTGAAGGTCTGCAGGCCCGGGCATTCCTCCTCGCGCAGTTCGGCCAGGCGGTTGCTCACCAGTTCGTGGTAGGCGCGGGTGGCGGAGAAGCGGTAGTTGTGGGTGGCAATCAGCTGTTCGATGGCGGCGGCCAGGCGCCCCAGTTCGGCGAGCAGGCGACGCTCGTCACTCAGGTCGCGGATCTGGTTGATCTGCAGGATGGCAGTACCCAGCTGCTGCTCCATGGCGCGGATCTGCGGGGCCAGGGCCTTGGCCTGGGGCAGGGCGAGGAGCAGCATCATGCGATAGGTTTCCATCTCCAGCAGACTGCGTACCAGGCGCCCGCTCTGGCAGGGGTTGAGGCCGCGGTTGTGGATCAGCAGGCGGCCGCTGCCGTCACGGTGGATGCGGTAGGCGCTCCACAGGCGCGCCTGACCGGCACCGACCCGCGAGCTGATCAGGCGCTGGCCCTCGAAGTGGGCGCGCATCTGATCAGGGCTCGGTTCGCTGTCCGGGGCGGCCAGCAGTTCCAGCTGGTTGCAGCTGATCAGCTGACCGGGCAGGTTCTGTAGCCAGTGCTGCGGCAGCAGGGCGAGCAGATCCTGGGTAAAGGGTTCGCCGCTCACCTGCTGGCTGATCAGGCTGTAGGTGGAGAACTCGGTATGGCGCTCCCAGCGCAGCTCGAAACCGCCAAAGCTCTGGTAGTAGCAGGACGAGTCCGGCGCCGGTGGTAACACGGCGTGCAGCTGGCACAGGCGCAGCAGGTGCTGGTATTCGGCGCCGGGCTGTTGGGCATCCGGCAGCAGCACCCACTGCACCAGGCGGCTGGGGGTTTCCAGGACCGGGAAGGGGCGGGTGTGCAACTCGTTGAACAGCGCCTGGCGTTCGGGGTGAAATTGCAGGGGCTGGGTGCTGGCGGACATGGACATAGGGGCGCACGGCTGGCTGGAGTGACCGGGCAGTCTAGCCAGGGCCGGCGTGCAGCGGCATGTGTCGTTTTGCCGCGATCCCCCTGCTAGGGGCTCGCCAGCTTTGCTCAGCTTTTCGGCTTATAGGCACAGTACCCAGGGCGTGGGCCGATCCTGGGGTGATTGCGGCAGGTATCCGGGCGCTTGTCGTAGATGGTGCACAGGCGGGTCTTGCGATCCAGATAGTAGCAGTCGTTGTTGCTCATGCGGGTCAGGGTGAAGATGCCCGACTTCTGATGGAAGCGTTCGACGATGCCTTCTTTCTGCAGGCGCTTGGCAATGTTCTTCAGTGGCTCGTTGCGCTCGAATTCGTCCACCACGCCGATACGGATCAGGTCGTTCAGGCGTGCCTCAACCGGCAGGGTGCAGCAGCTGGACATGCAGCTGTGGCACATGTCGGCGCTGTATTTGGCCCAGGTTTCCAGGCGGTCGAGTTCGGCGGCGGCGATCAGGTTGTTTTTCATCGGCTGGGCAGGGCTGGCTGGGCGGCGGGGGATGATAGCGGGACTGGCGGGTTTGTGAATCAGAATCTGCCGGCCGGTTATTGCCTGTGTCTGTGACCCAGGCCACAGGCGTCTCCCTGTGTAGACCCCGGGCCGGCTCCTATACTGCTGCCAGTCTGCGGGATGGCAAATGGCCGGATTACTGGAGAGGGAAGGCGCGCATGCAATGGATTTTTATGCTGGTCGGGCTGGTACTGGGGGCGGTGGCGGACGAGTCACTGAGCGGGGCCATTCTCGGTGCATTGCTCGGCCTGGCCCTGGGTCAGGCGTTACGCCTGCACAGCCTGGCGCAGCAGAATGCGTCGCTGCAAACCGAGCTCAAGGCATTTGCCCAGCGCTTCGAGCAGGGCACCACGGCGCTCTATGAGCGCCTGGTAAAGCTGGAGCAGGCTGGAGCAGTCCAGGCCGAGCCCGTCGCCGAGACTGAAACACCACCCCCTCAGCCGCAAGAGGCGCCGACGCCAAGCGTTGCCGCTGCCGAGGAGCCCGTGGCGGAACTGGACTGGAGCCTGGATATCGAGCTGCCTGAGCCCGTCGCTGAACCGGTGGCGGCAGCCATGGCGCCCGAGGCAGTTGCCGAGCCCACAGCCCCCCAATCGTCGCCCTGGGAAGCGGATAAACCCCGTGAGCCCTCTCCCATTGCGCGTCTGTTTGGTATGGCCAAGGACTGGTTGCTGGGGGGCAATACGGTGCTGCGGGTCGGTGTGCTGCTGCTGTTTCTCGGCCTGGCCTTTTTACTGCGCTACGCCACCGAGGGCGTGGTGGTACCGGTGGCGCTGCGTTATGCCGGAGTGGCGGCCAGCGCCCTGGGCCTGCTTGGCCTGGGCTGGTGGCTGCGCCGGCGCAACCCGGCTTACGCCCTGATGCTGCAGGGCACCGGGGTGGCAGTGCTGTACCTGACGGTGTTCGCCGCCATGCGCCTGCATCCCTTGCTCGACCCCACCCTGGCCCTGGGCCTGCTGGTGCTGGTGACGATCTTCTCGGCGATTCTGGCGGTGCAGCAGGATGCCCTGGGCCTGGCCGCCGCCGCCGCATTGGGCGGGTTTGCCGCACCCATACTGACGTCCACCGGCAGTGGCGACCATGTGGCGCTGTTCAGTTACTTCGCCCTGCTCAATGCCGGCATCTTCGCCATCGCCTGGTTCAAGGCCTGGCGTCTGCTCAACCTGATCGGCTTTGTCGGCACCTTCGGCATCGGCTTCGCCTGGGGCCTGCGTTCCTACACGCCGGAACTGCTGTGGAGCACCCAGCCGTTTCTGCTGCTGTTCTTCCTGATGTATGTGGCCATCGGCCTGTTGTTTGCCCGGCGCAAGCTGCTGGGCGCCGAGAATGTGCCCGAGGCCCGGGGCGAGATGCTGCGCTGGGCGGCGCGCCAGGGCGACTATATCGACGCCACGGTGCTGTTCGGCCCGCCGCTGGTGGGTTTTGGGCTGCAGTTCGCCCTGATCCGCCATATCGAGTTCGCCGCGGCCTTCAGCGCCCTGGGCCTGGGCCTGTTCTATCTGCTGCTGGCGCGGCTGCTGGTGGGGCGCCTGGGGGCGCGGGTACAGCTGTTGGTGGAAACCTGTCTGGCCCTGGGCGTGATATTTGCCAGCCTGGCCATTCCCCTGGGCCTGGATGCGCGCTGGACCTCGGCGGCCTGGGCGGTGGAGGGGGCGGGCATCTACTGGCTGGGCCTGCGTCAGGGCCGTGGGCTGGCCCGGGGGTTCGCCCTGCTGTTGCAGTTCGGCGCGGCCCTGGCTTTTCTGCTCAGTCTGCAGGCGGGGGATGCCACCCTGCTGGCGGGGGCGCCACTGGGGGCGCTGATGCTCGGCGCGGCGCTGCTGTTCAGCTACTGGCAGCTGCGCCGTAGCCCGCTTGAGGCCAGTTACGCCTGGGAGCGCCGCGGCCTGCCGCTGCTGGCCAGTGGCGGCCTGGCTTTTGTCTATCTGATGGCCCCCTTGCTGTTTGCCGTGCAGGGTACGGCCATCAGCTGGGCCCTGGCCGGTCTGGCGAGTTTGTGGCTGGGCCTGCGCATACAGGCGCGCAGCTTTATCGCCTGCGCCTTTGCCGTGCAGCTGTTTGGCGGCCTGCTGTTTATGTTGCAGATGAGTGGTCAGAGTCTGGGGCAGGGCTTTGCCGTGGGCTGGCCGGGCCTGATGACCTCGCTGCTGATTGGGGGCGGCCTGGTGGCCGGCATGCTGATGGCGGCGCGTGATCCTCAGGTCGGCGGTGATCGGCGCCTGCTGGCCGGGCTGTCCCTGGTACTGCTGGTGGGGCTGGTGTTCGTCAATCTGGCGGTGCTGTTCGTCCTGCCCCTGGCCACGGCCAGTGCCGTGTGGGCCGGCAGCGGTCTGCTGATCGTCTGGCTCAGCCTGCATCTGCAGCAGCGTGCCGGCTTCTTCTTCGGTCTGGGTCTGCAGGTGTTGGCCGGGCTGGTGTTTCTCACGGTCAGCCCGCTGCTGCTCGGTGGACTCTCCGCCGAGGACCTGCGGCCCTTGGCCCATATCGATTTCTGGAGCCCATTGCTGCTGGGTGTGGCGGCGCTGGTCGGGGCCTGGCGTCTGCAGCATCTGGGCCGCCGCGAGGCCGCTGGGGTGCTGACGGCCCGCAGCCTGCTGGGCCTGGCCCAGCTCCTGCTGGTGTGGGGCGCGGCCTGGTGGGCCCTGGCCCTGGCCAGCGAAGTGCTGCGTTTTGTGCCTGAGGCTTGGCAGAGCGCAGCACTGCTGGGGTTGCTGGCCCTGAGCCTGGCCCTGGCCGGTTGGCTGGCGCCGCGCACCGCCTGGCCCGAGCTGGCTTTGCTGGTCACTCTGCTGACGCCACTGGCGGCGGGGGTGTTACTGCATGCCTGGCATCTGCACTATCACCCGGCGGCGGGGTTCGGCTGGCTGGCCTGGACGCTGCTGTTCGTCGTGCACTTCTGGTCGCTGAGGCGTCTGCACGGGCAGCTGCCGGCCGGTGCCCGTAGCGCCGCCCATGTGCTGGGCTGCTGGCTGCTGCTGGGGGTGCTGGCGCTGGAGCTGCGCTACCTGCTGCTGAGCCTGTCGGCCCACTACAACGCCTGGCGCTGGCTGGGCTGGGCGCTGCTGCCGGCCGCCTACCTGTGGCTGCTGAGCCGGCCGCGGCAACGGCCCTGGCCCCTGGCACAGCATGACCGGGAATACCGCCTGCTGGCCGCCGCGCCTCTGGCGGTATTGATGCTGGGCTGGTTCTGGCTGGCCAACCTGCTCAGCGCCGGGCAGGCCGAGCCGCTGCCTTACCTGCCGCTGCTCAATCCGCTGGAACTGGGCCTGCTGTTTGTCCTCGGCGCGCTATTTGCCTGGGCGCGCACGGGCCTGCCCGAACTGGGCGTTGAGACTCTACGCAGCCAGTGGCTGACTCAGGCCGTGGCCGGCACCTCGCTGTTTGCCCTGCTTACCGCCATGGTGATGCGTACCGCCCACCACTGGGGCGACGTGCCTTATCGCCTGGAGGCGCTGCTCGAATCCATGCTGGTGCAGGCGGGATTGTCCATTGTCTGGACCCTGATCGCCCTGCCGCTGATGCTGGTCGGCCACCGCCGTGCTCAGCGCCAGCTGTGGCTGCTGGGGGCGGCGCTGATCGCCGTGGTGGTGGCCAAGTTGTTCTTCGTCGAACTGGGCAACCGCGGTGGCCTGGAGCGTATCGTGTCCTTTATCGGGGTCGGCCTGTTGCTGCTGGTGGTGGGTTATTTCGCCCCGCTGCCGCCGCGCAAGGCCGAACCTGATGCCGCTCAGGAGTCCACATGAAAGTCATTACCTCGCTCCCTCTGCTGCTGGCCTGCAGCCTGCCCCCGGTCCTGGCGGCGGACGCCCCCGAGGATTATTCCAGCCACTGGCCCGTCGAGCTATCTGGCGAGGGGCCCTGGTATCGCCTGGAAGTGCCCATGGCCGTGCATTTCGCTGCCCGATATGGCGATTTGCGCGACCTGCGCGTGTTCAATGGCGCCGGCCAGGCCCTGGCCTATGCCCTGACCCCAGGGCAGGCGCCGGATCAGGCGCTAAGCCGGCATGGGGTCAAGTGGTTTGCCCTGCGCGAGGCTGTAGGGCAGGGGACGACCAGCCCGAATCTGCGGGTGCAGCGCAGCACCAGTGGCACCCTGATCGAGCTGCTGGACGAGCCAGCCGAGCCGGCAGACGACAGCCGCTTGCGCGGCTGGGTGCTGGATGCCGGCGCCATCGAGGACGAGCTGGTGCAGCTGCAGCTGAATTGGGTCGGTGGCGAGGACGGCTTTCAGCGTTTCACTATCGAGGCCAGTGACGACTTGCAGCACTGGCAGGCCTGGGGCAGCGGCCAGCTGGCGCGGCTGTCCTTCGCCGATGAGCGCATCGAGCAGCGTCAGGTGGAGATGCCCGGACCTCGGGCGCGCTACCTGCGCCTGCTCTGGCAGAGCCCACCGCAGGCGCCACAGCTGACCGAGGCGCAGTTGGTCAGCCGGCGTAGCGGGCAGGCCCAGGCACCGCTGGTCTGGTCCCAGGCCCT
>JBFHPI010000078.1:0-10489 GCA_041592855.1 Pseudomonas sp. | reverse complement strand
CCGGGCCGTGGTAGGGGTCCTGGCCAATGATCACCACCTTGGTCTGCGTCAGCGGCGTCGAGTTAAGCGCATTGAAGATCAGCGGCCCCGGCGGGTAGATCACCTTGCCAGCCGCCTTCTCCGCCCGCAGAAAATCTCCCAGCTGACGCATATAGGGCTTGTCGAATTCCTCATGCAAAGCCGCTTTCCAGCCTGCTTCGAGTTTGACCTTATCGGCGGCGCTCATGCCTCAATCCTGCTTATCACAACGGAGACGGCACGCTAGGCAAGCCGTCGCATCAGGTCAAGCCGAAAGATGCTTACTGGGCATCATTGGCCGATGCCGGTAGCACCTGCTCCAGGGCCTGCAGCTGCTCGCGCAAGAGGTCGAGGCGCTGCGCCAACACCTTATGGACAGCATCGGTCGCAACTTTGAGCTCGCCCTCCAGCGCCTCGATCTCGGCTCGCAGCCCCTTGCGCTCGCTGGACAGGCGCTCAGCCTGTTCGGCCTTGTCGAATACCAGTTCTTCGGCATTGACCTGGCGCCGGTAACGGGCCAGATCAGGCGCAAGCGGAATCAGCCGAGACTCGGCTGGCAGACGCCGTTGCACCATATGAGTGGGTGAAAGCACCTCGATGCCCTCGCCATGCAGAACATCCAGCGCGGCCCGACACAGATCCGAGCGAGCACTGATCAGCCGTTTGCTTTCATCGAGAAAGCCGGAAACCCGGTACTGCACGGAAAAGTCACCGATCTCCAGAATATGCACGAAAGGCTCGCGCAGACCGCTCTGGGTGGCCGCTTGCAACAGCAGAGGTTCCAGCAGCGCGTGGTGGACATCGAAACCCAGAGACAAGGTGGTTGAGACGATGGTGCCGCTGCTTTGCGTGGTGATCACCGGCTGACTGACCAGTACGGTGTTGGGCAGGGCAATCAGCTCGCGGTTCTCCGTCTGGATTTCGGTGTCGAACAACCCCCGCTCCGAAACCCGGCCAAAGTACTCGCCCACGCGGATAAAGTCGCCAATGCGAAAGGGACGAGTCATGCGCAGCAATACGCCGGCCATCAGGTTGGCGAGAATATTGGATGACGAGAACGCCACCGCCGCCGAGATCAAAAGCCCCAACAGGCCAAGTATCTGGTTGCGCGCCCCCGCTTCAAGCGGCAACACCAGAATCAGCACGACCAGGGCCAGCAGGGTCAGGCCCAGCAAAATCAATTGACGGGGAAAGCGCCGCTCGTTGCCCAGTTCAGGGTGGCGAGCCAGGAGCAGCCAATGCGCCAGACCGAGCAGCAGCAAGAGAACCAGCAAGGTCATCAGAGAGGGCACATAAGGCTGTGCTGGGGCCATCCACTCCAGTATGGGACTCATCATTTACCGTTCCTGACCCAGGCCAACCCGACAGCCGGAGTCACACCGGCCATGGTCAATCAGCTTATCCCATGACGCGGCACTCAGGCGGCATGATTCTGACCTGTAGCTATCGCCATGCCCGCTGCTGCGCTCAGCCATGGCAGGTCCGTCCCCTTACCCCTGATGCAGCGCCCGATAATGACTGGGCGCCATGCCCACCACCTTGCGAAATAGCCGCGAGAAGTAATAGACGTCCTCATAGCCCAGCTGCTCGGCCACCTGGCGGATGCTCTGCCGGCCTTCGTCGAGCAGGCGACAGGCGTGGGCCATTTTCAGCTGGATAAAATCCTGAATCGGCGCATGGCCGGTCAGGGCGCGGTAGGTCTTGGCGAAGTGAAAACGCGACAGCTTGAACTGCGCCGCCAGCTCATCCAGGTTGAGCGAATCGTGCAGATGGGCGCGCATCACCGCCTGCACCGCATCCACATCCAGCACCCGTCCGGATTTCAAGGTGGCCCGCGCCGGCAGCACCGCCAGGGACGTCAGCAGCACCTGCAGCTGATGGGCGGCGTGGATAAAGTGGGCCAGGTTCAGGCCCTGTTTACGCAGGTTAAGCAAGGCATCGAACTCGGCCAGCAGCCGTGGCTGTACACCGATACGCCACAGTGGCCCAGGCCCCAGGGGCTTGAGAAAGTCCGCCACCAGCTCGCCGTCGAAATGCACCCAGTACAGGGTCCAGGGCTTTTGCGCATCGGCGCCATAAGCGTGGGCACTGCCCTTGGGCAGCAGCAGCAGATCACCGCCACTGACAGCTAATCGTCCATCCCCCGTTTCCAGCCAACCCTGGCCGGCGCGGCAGTAGATCAGCAGGTAATCCTCCGGCTGGGCGCGCTGCATGCGGTGGCCCAGGGCTTCGGGGTAAAAACCCAGAGCCAGGGGGTAGCAACCCACTGCCAGTGGATGCCTGGCCAGCAGTCGGCGCAGCCTGGGTGGGGTGATAAAACGCACGCCGTTGGCCGGTAGCGGCCAGTTGGAGGTATGGATATCGGCCTGCATACAGACGCCTGAGTAACCCGAATGCGATCCGGATAATGGCCATAAGGATATTTATGACTAAATAGTCAATCCCAAGATAGTCCATCCATCAGCCAAGATCGTCAATCCACAAAGCCGCGCCAGGCGTCTATAACACTGTCAAAACAACCACTCCCGTGGAGATGACGATGGCCAAGGCAATTCCGCAACTGATCGACGGCGAATGGCGCGAAAGCCGCGCCCGTGAATTTATCGAAGTCACCGACCCGGCTACTCAGGAAGTGCTGGCCCTGGCGCCCAAGGCCACTGCCGAAGAGATCGAAGCGGCGATTGCCAGTGCCAAGGCGGCCTTTGTCACCTGGCGCGAAGTGCCGGTGTCGGATCGGGCGCGGGTGATGCTGCGCTACCAGCATCTGCTCAAGGAACACCATGACGAGCTGGCGGAAATTCTTGCCGGGGAAACCGGCAAGACCCTGGCCGACGCCAAGGGCGATGTCTGGCGCGGTATCGAGGTGGTCGAGCAGGCCTGCAATATCGCCAGCCTGATGATGGGTGAGACCATGCAGAACGTCGCCCGCGATATCGACACTGCCAGCTGGATTCAGCCGCTGGGCGTGTGCGTGGGCATCACCCCGTTCAACTTCCCGGCGATGATTCCGCTGTGGATGTTTCCCCTGGCCATCGCCGCCGGCAACACCTTTATTCTCAAGCCGTCGGAGCAGGATCCGCTGACCCCCAATCGCCTGGCCGAGCTGTTTATCGAGGCCGGCGCGCCCAAGGGCGTGCTGCAGGTGCTGCATGGCGCCCGCGAGGTGGTCGACAGCCTGCTCACCCACCCGGATATCCGCGCCATCTCCTTCGTCGGCTCGGTGCCGGTGGGCCAGCATATCTACCGCACCGGCACCGCTCACCTGAAGCGGGTGCAGGCGTTTGCCGGGGCGAAAAACCATATGGTGATCATGCCCGACGCCAACAAGCAGCAGGTGCTGAGCAACCTGGTCGGCGCCAGTTGCGGCGCCGCCGGGCAGCGCTGCATGGCGATCAGCGTGGCGGTGTTTGTCGGCGAATCCAAGCAGTGGATCGATGAGTTGCAGGCGCAGATGGCCGATCTGCAACCCGGTTACTGGACCGATGGCCACGCGGCTTACGGCCCACTGATCAGCCAGCAGGCCAAGCAGCGCGTGTTGCGCCTGATCGCCGAGGGCAAGGCCGAAGGCGCCCAGTGCCTGCTGGACGGTTCGCACTGCACAGTCGCGGGCTACCCCAATGGCAACTGGGTGGGCCCGACCCTGTTTCGCGGCGTGACGTCCAAGATGGGCCTGTACCGCGAGGAAATCTTCGGCCCGGTGCTGGTGTGCATGGAGGTCGATACGCTGGAAGAAGCCATCGAGCTGGTCAACGCCAGCCCCTACGGTAACGGCACCTCGATCTTCACCCGCTCCGGCGGCGCGGCGCGGCATTATCAGCACGCGGTGGAGGTCGGCCAGGTGGGCATCAACGTACCGGTGCCGGTGCCGCTGCCGTTCTTCTCCTTTACCGGCTGGAAGGGCTCCTTCTACGGCGATCTGCATGCCTACGGCAAACAGGGCGTGCGCTTCTTTACCGAAACCAAGACGGTGACCAGCCGCTGGTTTGATGAGGACTCGGTGGCGGGCACCAATATGACCATTCAACTCAAATAAGCATTGATACATCACAACACCTGGCCACTACGACCAAAAGACAATGCCTCCCTGCGCGCCAGGGCCTCACAGTCGGCCCCGGCACACCAAAAAACATGGAGGATTGCGATGAAAAAACTGACTGCCAGCCTGGCCCTGTGGGCCGGGATCACCGCCGTTGCACAGGCTGCCGAGCCCATTACCCTGGGGCTCAATTACCCGCGCACCGGCCCTTATAAGGAAGAAGGATTGGCCCAGATGCGCGGCGCCCTGCTGGCCATCGACGAGCTTAACGAGCGCGGCGGCGTGCTCGGCCGGCCCCTGCGCCTGTCCAGCCGCGACACCGCCTCGCGCCCGGAGAAGGCCGTGCGCAATGTCGACCGCCTGGCCAGCGAGGGCGCCGCCATGCTGTTCGGTGGATCAAGCAGCGCCGTGGCCATCGCCGCCAGCAAGCGCGCGGCCGAGCGCGGCCTGCTGTACTTCGGCACCCTCACCTACTCCAACGACACCACCGGCAAGGACGGCCACCGGCATATGTTCCGCGAGTGCAACAACGCCTGGATGAGCGCCCGCGCCCTCGGTCAGTACCTGAACAAGGAGCTGCCGAACAAGGATTACTTCTACGTCACCGCCGACTACACCTGGGGCCACACCACGGAAAGCTCACTGCGCCAGACCACCGGCAGTGAAAACGCTGGCCAGCACCCCGGCGTCAAGGTGCCCTTCCCCGGCGCGCGCATGGCCGACTACCACAACGCCCTGACCCAGGCCGCTGCCAGCAAGGCGCAGATTCTGGTCCTGGTGCTGTTCGGCGAAGACCTGGTACGCGCCATGCGCATCGCCCAGGATCTGGGCCTGACCAAGCGCATGCAGATCGTCGCCCCCAACCTCACCCAGCATATGGTCGAGCAGGCGGGCCCCGGCCTGATGCAGGGCGTGCTGGGCACCGAACCCTGGACCTGGCGCGTGCCGACCCTGGAGAAATCCGAGCGCGGCCAGGGTTTCGTCGAGCAGTTCAGCCAGCGCTACCAGATGTACCCGTCCAGCTCCGCCGCCTCGGCCTACAGCATCGTCCAGCAGTGGGCCGACGCCACCGAGCGGGCCAGGAGCCTGGACAGCCAGGCACTGATCAAGGCCCTGGAAAACCACAGCTACAGCCTGCTCAAGGATCAGCAGCAGTGGCGCGCCTTCGATCACCAGAACCTGCAGACCGTCTATGTGGTGCAGGTCAAACCCCGTGCCGAGGTGATGAAGGACCGATTCAAACAGGACTATTTCGCCATCGTCGATCGCCTCGACGCCTCCCAGGCAGCCCCCAGCCTTGCCGAATGGCAGGCCGAACGAAAGGCCGCCGGACAACCCCCGACCCTGCAATGAGGACTTATGGACTTCGAACTCAGCGATGAACAACGCCTGCTGGTAGACAGCGCCCGCGCCTTCGCCGCCAAGGAGCTGGCGCCCTATGCCGCCGACTGGGACCGTGACCATCACTTTCCGGTGGAGGTGATCAAGCGCGCCGCCGAACAGGGCTACCTGGCCCTGTATATCAAGGAAGAAGACGGCGGCCTGGGCCTGTCCAGGCTGTCCTCATCGCTGATCTTCGAGCAACTGGCGGCGGGCTGCATTGCCACCACCGCCTTTCTCACCATCCACAATATGGCCAGCTGGATGCTCGCCAGCTTTGCCGATCAGGCCCTGAAGGATGCCTGGCTGCCGCGCCTGGTCAGCGGCGAGCTGCTGGCCTCCTACTGCCTGACCGAGCCGGACGCCGGCTCCGACGCCGCCAACCTGCGCACCCGCGCCCGCCGCGAGGGCGACGACTATGTCATCGACGGCAGCAAGTGCTTTATCTCCGGCGCTGGAAGTACGGATGTCTTGATCGTGATGGCCCGCAGTGGCGAGGACGGCGCCAAGGGGGTGTCCTGCTTCCTGGTGCCGGCCGATGCCGAGGGCGTCAAATACGGACGCAATGAACTGAAGATGGGCTGGCGCGCCCAGCCCACCCGCACCATCACCTTTGAAGGCGTGCGTATTCCCGCCGGCAACCGCATCGGCCCCGAGGGCCAGGGCTTTGTCTACGCCATGAAGGGCCTGGATGGCGGCCGTATCAATATCGCCAGCTGCTCTCTCGGCGCGGCCCAGGCGGCGCTGGAACAGTCGCTGCGCTATGTGGAGGAACGCAAGCAGTTCGGCAAGGCGCTCAGCGCCTTCCAGGCCCTGCAGTTCAAGCTGGCCGATATGCTCACCGACCTCACCGCCAGCCGGCAGATGGTGCGCCTGGCCGCGCACAAACTGGACCAGGGCCACGGCGAGGCCAGCCTGTACTGCGCCATGGCCAAACGCTTCGCCACCGATCATTGTTTTACCCTGTGCAACGATGCGCTGCAGCTGCATGGCGGCTACGGTTATCTCAATGACTATCCGCTGGAACGCTGGATGCGCGACAGCCGCGTGCACCAGATTCTGGAAGGCACCAACGAGATCATGCGGGTGATCATCGCCCGCCGCCTGCTGGACCAGGGCGGCATGCTCGATCGCCTGTTGTAGGGTGCGCCATGCGCACCATTCGCCACGGTGCGCCCCGCGCACCCTGGGCGCCCAGCCAATGACATGAGGAGCTGTATGAGCACTGCCATCGAACCCTACAAGCCCGGCGTATTCGACCTGACCCACAAACTCACTGTGGAGAAGCACGGCCATACCGCGCTGATCACCATCAACCAGCCGCCGGCCAACACCTGGGACCGTGACTCGCTGATCGGCCTGAAGCTGCTGGTCGAACACCTCAACCGCGACGATGACATCTATGCCCTGGTAATCACCGGCCAGGGCGGCAAGTTCTTCAGCGCCGGCGCCGACCTCAAGCTGTTTGCCGACGGCGACAAGGCCCGCGCCCGGGAAATGGCCCGGCGCTTCGGCGAGGCCTTCGAGGCCCTGCGCGATTTTCGCGGGGTGTCGATTGCTGCAATCAACGGCTACGCCATGGGCGGCGGCCTGGAGTGCGCCCTGGCCTGCGATATCCGCATCGCCGAGCGCCAGGCCCAGCTGGCCCTGCCGGAAGCCACAGTGGGCCTGCTGCCCTGCGCCGGCGGCACCCAGCACCTGAGCTGGCTGGTCGGCGAAGGCTGGGCCAAGCGCATGATTCTCTGCGGCGAGCGACTCGATGCGGAAACCGCCCTGCGTATCGGCCTGGTCGAGCAGGTGGTCGACAGTGGAGAAGCCCGTGGCCATGCCCTGCTGCTGGCGGCCAAGGTGGCGCGGCAGAGCCCGGTGGCGGTACGCACCATCAAGCCGCTGATCCAGGGCGCCCGCGAACGCAGCCCGAATAGCTGGCTGAGCGAGGAGCGCGAGCGCTTTGTCGACCTGTTCGACGCCGACGACACCCGCGAGGGAGTCAATGCCTTTCTGGAAAAACGCGACCCGCAGTGGCGCAACAAATGAGTAGAGTGTCGCGGGGCCGCCTAGGCCGCGCGCACCAGGAACCCGCACGATGAATGTGATCTTTGAAGAACGCCCCACCCAGCATGGTATGCGTATCGGCATCGCCAGCCTGGATGCCGAGAAGAGCCTCAATGCCCTGTCCCTGCCGATGATCGAGGCCCTGGCCGACCGACTCAAGGCCTGGGCGGCCGACCCCGCCATCGCCTGCGTGCTGCTGCGCGGCAACGGACCCAAGGCCTTCTGCGCCGGCGGCGATGTGGTGCAGCTGGTGCAGCAGTGCCGCGAACACCCGGGGCAAATCCCGCCTCTGGCGCGACGCTTCTTCGCCGACGAATACCGCCTGGATCACCTGATCCACAACTACCCCAAGCCCTTTATCTGCTGGGCCCATGGCCATGTGCTGGGTGGCGGCATGGGCCTGATGCAGGGCGCCGCCATCCGCATCGTCACCCCCAGCAGCCGCTTAGGCATGCCGGAAGTGAATATCGGCCTGTACCCGGACGTGGGCGGCAGCTGGTTCCTCGCCCGCCTGCCAGGCAAGCTCGGCCTGTTTCTCGGCCTGACCGCCAGCAGCATCAATGCCCGTGATGCCCTCGACCTGAACCTGGCCGACCGTTTTCTGCGCGATGACCAGCAGGAGGACCTGCTCACCGGCCTGGCCCAGCTCAACTGGCAGCAGCAGAGCCCGCAGCAGCTGCATAGCCTGCTCAGAGCCCTGGAAGACGAAGCCCGCAGCGAGCTGCCACAGGCCCAGTGGCTGCCGCGCCGCGCGCTGATCGACGAACTGCTGGATGTGGCCGATCTGCCCCAGGCCTGGCAGGCCATCGCCGCCCTGCATGGCGACAGCGACCTGCTGCTGACCCGGGCGGCCAAGACCCTGGCCGGCGGCTGTCCGCTGACCGGGCATCTGGTCTGGGAGCAGATCCGCCGCGCCAGGCAGCTGTCCCTGGCCGAGGTGTTCCGCATGGAATACGCCCTGAGCCTGAACTGCTGCCGCCACCCGGAATTCCCCGAAGGCGTGCGCGCCCGCCTGATCGACAAGGACCAGGCGCCGCGCTGGCACTGGCCGGATGTGGCAAATATCCCGGACGAGGTCATCGCAGCCCACTTTGCCCCGGCCTGGGACGGCGAACACCCCCTGGCGGATCTGTAGGCCGCGTGCACCATCCCATGGCTATCTGGTGCGCATGGCGCACCCGACAAGGAGAACAATAACAATGACCCAGATCGCGTTTATCGGCCTCGGCCATATGGGCCTGCCCATGGCCCGCAACCTGCTCAAGGCCGGCTTCGCCCTCAAGGTATTTGACCTGGTGCAAGCCGCCGTCGACGAACTGGCCAGCGAAGGTGCGTTGCCCGCCACCAATGCCATTGAGGCCGCCCAGGATGCACAGGTGCTGGTCAGCATGCTGCCGGCCAGCCGTCATGTGGAAGGGTTGTACCTGGGCGAGAGCGGCCTGCTGGCCAGCCTCAAGCCCGGCACCCTGGTGCTGGAATGCTCGACCATCGCCCCGGAGTCGGCGCGCAAGGTGCATCAGGCGGCTAGCGCGCGCGGGATCGAGCTGCTCGACGCGCCGGTATCCGGCGGCACCGCTGGCGCGGCGGCGGGCACCCTGACCTTTATGGTCGGCGGCGAAGCGGCCGTATTGGCCAAGGCCCGCCCGGTCTTCGAGGCCATGGGCAAAAATATCTTCCACGCCGGCCCCGATGGCGCCGGGCAAGTGGCCAAGGTGTGCAACAACCAGGTGCTGGCGGTGCAGATGATCGCCACCGCCGAAGCCATGGCCATGGGTGTGGCCAATGGCCTGGAACCGGCCGTATTGGCCGAGATCATGCGCCAAAGCTCAGGGGGCAACTGGACGCTGGAGAAGTACAACCCCTGGCCCGGGGTGATGGAAAACGCTCCGGCGTCCAAGGGCTACAGCGGCGGTTTTATGGCCGAGCTGATGGCCAAGGACCTGGGCCTGGCTCAGGAAGCTGCCCAGCACAGTGGTAGCAGCACGCCCATGGGCGCCCTGGCCCTGCAGCTGTATCGCCTGCTGCTGAAGCAAGGCAAGGGCAAGCAGGACTTCTCGGTGGTGCAACAGTTGTTTGTGCCGTAGCAAAGCGCCCTGCCCGACGGGCAGGGCGCATACGGCAATCAGAGGCGGAACCGGGCAACCAGGTTATTAAGATCAATTGCCAGACGGGAAAGCTCCTGACTGGAGGCATTGGTCTGGTTGGCACCGGCCGAGGTTTGCATGGAAAGGTCGCGGATATTGACAAGATTGCGATCAACCTCACGGGCCACCTGGGCCTGCTCCTCAGCTGCACTGGCAATCACCAGATTGCGCTCATTGATCCGGCCGATGGCGTCGGCGATTTCATCCAGTGCCTGACCTGCCGACTGCGCAACGGCCAAGGTGCTGCGTGCACGCTGCTCACTGGTATGCATGGCACTCACCGCCTGGGTAGAGCCCTGCTGAATACCGCCGATCATCTGTTCAATTTCCTGGGTCGACTGCTGGGTACGTGATGCCAGGCTGCGAACCTCATCCGCGACCACAGCAAACCCACGTCCTGCCTCCCCGGCTCGGGCCGCTTCGATGGCCGCATTGAGGGCTAGCAGGTTAGTCTGCTCGGCTATGGCACGAATCACTTCCAGCACACGACCAATGTTGTTGACCTGGTTGGCCAACTCTCCCACGCGCTGCGCGGTCATGGTCACATCACTGCTCAGTTGGCCGATGGATTCGACCGTTTCCAGCACTTGCTCTCGCCCGCGACTTGCCGTACGCGCGGACTCTTGAGTGGCCTGGGAGGTTTCCACAGCATTGCGCGCCACCTCCTCGACTGCACTGGTCATTTCATTGACGGCTGTGGCGGCCTGTTCTATTTCATTGTTTTGCTGGACAAGGCCACGGTTGGAATCTTCGGTTACCGCATGCAGCTCCTCGGAGGCAGAAGCCAGCTGATTAGAGGAATCCGAGATGTCCTGCAGGGTATGCTGCAGGGTCTTCTGCATATCGGCCAACGCCT
>JBFHPI010000077.1:0-10547 GCA_041592855.1 Pseudomonas sp. | reverse complement strand
GGGCGCACCATATGTTCACCGTGGGCATCCCGCTCACCGGTCAGCTGTTCTTTATGTACGCCACCATGCTGATCGCCGTGCCCACCGGAGTGAAGGTGTTCAACTGGGCCAGCACCATGTGGCGCGGTTCGATGACCTTCGAGGCGCCGATGCTGTTCTCGGTGGCCTTCGTCATCCTGTTTACCATTGGCGGCTTCTCCGGGCTGATGCTGGCCATCGCTCCGGCGGACTTCCAGTACCACGACACCTACTTCGTGGTCGCGCACTTCCACTATGTGCTGGTGCCGGGTGCGATCTTCGGCATCTTCGCCTCTGCCTACTACTGGCTGCCGAAATGGACCGGCTACATGTACGACGAAACCCTGGCCAAGCTGCACTTCTGGATGAGCTTTATCGGCATGAACCTGGCCTTCTTCCCCATGCACTTCGTTGGCCTGGCGGGCATGCCGCGGCGTATCCCCGACTACAACATGATGTTCGCCAACTTCAACATGGTATCGAGCATCGGCGCCTTTATGTTCGGGGTCACCCAGCTGCTGTTCCTGTTTATCGTCATCAAGTGCATCCGCGGCGGCAAACCGGCCGGGGACAAGCCCTGGGACGGTGCCGAGGGGCTGGAGTGGACGGTGCCTTCGCCGGCGCCCTACCACACCTTCAGTACCCCGCCGGAAGTGAAGTAGGAGCAGGCCCGTGAGCGAGGGAATCAGTACCCGCGCCCTGGTTGGTCGCCTGTCGCTGGTGGTGGTGGCGATGTTCTGCTTCGGCGTCTTCGTCCTGCCGCCCTTCTACGAGGCGATGTGCCAGGTGTTCGGCATCAACGGCAAGACCGCCGGTGCCTACCAGGGCGCGCAAACGGTGGATGAATCGCGCCAGGTGCGCGTGCAATTTCTCGCCACCAATGCCGCCGGTATGGTCTGGAGCTTCGCGCCGCAGACTGATCAGCTCAGCGTTCATCCGGGGGAGGCGCGCGACATGCTGTTTATCGCCCACAACCCGACTGACAAGCCGATGAGCGCCCAGGCCGTGCCCAGCGTCTCGCCGGCCCGGGCTGCCGCCTTCTTTCACAAGACCGAGTGCTTCTGCTTTACCCAGCAGGTGCTGCAGCCGGGCGAGCGCATCGAAATGCCGGTGCGTTTTATCGTCGACCGCGATCTACCGGCGGATGTGCACCACCTGACTCTGGGCTACACCCTGTTTGACATCACGGCGAGCAAACCGCCGGTTGCCCAAGCGACTCCATAAGGAGAACAAGAAATGTCGAGTCACGAGCACTATTACGTACCCGCACAAAGCAAATGGCCGATCATCGCCACCCTGGGGTTGTTGATCTCGGTCTACGGGGTCGGCACCTGGTTCAATGACCTGTCCGCCAACCGTGAAGGTTCCAACGGTCCGCTGATCTTCTTTATCGGTAGCCTGTTTCTCACCTATATGCTGTTCGGCTGGTTCGGCAATGTGATCAAGGAAAGCCGCAGTGGTCTGTACAGCGCGCAGATGGATCGCTCGTTCCGCTGGGGCATGAGCTGGTTTATCTTTTCCGAGGTGATGTTCTTCGCCGCCTTCTTCGGCGTGCTGTTCTATGTGCGCACCTGGGCCGGGCCCTGGCTCGGCGGCGAAGGCGACAAGGGCATCAGCAATATGCTCTGGGAGGGCTTCGAATACACCTGGCCGCTGCTCAATACCCCGGACCCCAAGCTCTATCCCGCACCTAGTGGGGTGATCGGCGCCTGGGGCCTGCCGCTGATCAATACCATCCTGCTGGTGTCTTCCAGCTTTACCCTGACCTTCGCCCACCACGCCCTGCGCAAGAATCAGCGCAAGCCGCTGACCCTCTGGCTGGCTCTGACCGTGCTGCTGGGGGCGGCCTTTCTGGTGCTGCAGATCGAGGAATATATCCACGCTTACACCGAGCTGGGCCTGACCCTGGGCTCGGGCATCTACGGCGCCACCTTCTTTATGCTCACCGGCTTCCACGGTGCTCACGTGACCATGGGCGCGATCATCCTCACGGTGATGCTGGTGCGGGTGATGCGTGGCCATTTCACCGGAGAGCAGCACTTCGGTTTCGAAGCCGCCGCCTGGTACTGGCACTTCGTCGATGTGGTGTGGATCGGCCTGTTTGTCTTTGTCTATGTACTTTGAGGTTGGTCGCTACCAGGTGACGTGGGACACCAGTTGGCCTGAATAGAAGCCCCAGGCAATCAGGCCGACGGTAATCGCCGTCAGCACGACTCGGACGGTCAGGGCGTTGACCACGCGGTTACCGTGACCATCGTCCTTGACCAGAAAAAACAGCCCGCTAAAGAGGCTGACCACTGTAGCCAGCAACATCAGGACGATCGCGATTTTCAGCATGCGTGACTCCGGGGGAAGGACATGGGGGCTTTTTGCAGTATAGCCAGCCAGACACAGGGGACAGGGCGATGAAGGCCTTTCGTCCCGGCCTGCTGCCCAGCATTCTGCTGCTGGCGCTGTTGCCTGGCCTGCTCAGCCTGGGCCTGTGGCAGCTGAGTCGCGCTGAAGAAAAGCGCCAACTGCTCGACGCCCATCAGGTCCGCCAGCAGGCCAGCCCCATCACGCTTGATGCACTGGAACAGCAGGCAGAGCCGGCTTATCGGCGGGTACGCCTGCAGGGCTATTTCGAACCACGCCACAGCCTGCTGCTGGATAACCGCCTGCGTGACGGCAAGGTCGGCGTGGAACTCCTGCAACCCTTCTATGACCAGCCCAGCGGCCTCTGGGTGCTGCTCAATCGCGGCTGGCTGGCCTGGCCTGATCGGCGCCAGGCACCGCAATTCAGCACCCCCGATACCCCTCTGCAGCTCACCGCCTGGGTCTATGTGCCCCTGGGCGAAGCCTTTCAGCTGGCCGGCGGCAGCACCGACAAGGGCTGGCCGAGGCTGATCACCGAGGTTCAGGTCGGCGCGCTCTGGCAGGAGCTGGGACGCGGCGGCCTGCCCTATGAATTGCGCCTGGAGCCGGGCCCGGCTTCCCTGCGCCTGGACTGGCCGGTGGTGGCCATGAGCCCGGACAAACACCTGGGATACGCCGTGCAATGGTTCGCCATGGCCCTGGCACTGCTGATCCTGTTTATCTATTTCGGTCTGTATAACGCGCGGGAGACTCGCCATGAACCCAGCCATCACCCACTCTGAAATCCCCGCCGGCCAGCGCCGTCGTGGGCGCCTGCAACTGATCATGATCCTCGCGGTGGTGATCGCCCCCATGCTGCTGGCCAGCGCCATGTACCAGTGGCGCTTCTGGGTGCCGGAAACCCGCAGCTACCACGGTGAACTGCTGGGTACCGGGCAAACCCTGCTGGACCTGGGTATCCATGGCGCCAACACAGAACGCTGGCAGCTACTGGTGACTGCACCTGGCGCCTGCGAGCGCGACTGCCAGGAGCTGGTGTTTCTCGCCCGACAGATCCATATCGGCCTAAACCGTGAGGTCAGCCGCGCCAGCCACGCCCTGGCCACGGCCACCCCGCTGGACGCCGACTACGACGCCAAACTACGCCGTGAATACCCACAGCTGGCCCGTTTGGGGCTGGATACCCAGGCCTACAGCCAGCTGGCTGGCCAGAGCGATAAGCCGCAGCTGTGGCTGGTCGACCCCATGGGCAATCTGGTGCTGCGTTATGACGTGAACAGCCAGCCCAAGGGCATTCTCAATGACCTGCGTTTCCTGCTGAAGATCTCGCAAATCGGTTGATCCCGGCCACGTGAAGGAGCTGTTATGCGCAAACCCGGCTACCGTTTCGCCCTGTTCGCCACCCTGCTGGCAATAGTCGTCGTCGTGCTGGGGGCCTATACCCGGCTGACCCATGCCGGCCTCGGCTGCCCGGACTGGCCCGGCTGTTATGGCTTTCTCGGCGTGCCCATGAGCGAGCACAAGCTGGCCATCGCCGAGGCGCGCTTCCCCGAAGCCCCGGTGGAGGTGGCCAAGGGTTGGTACGAGATGATCCACCGCTACTTCGCCGGTGCTCTGGGCCTGGTGATTCTCGGCCTGGCGGTGCAGGCCCTGCGCCGCCGTGATCAGGCTGAACAGCCATTGAAGCTGCCGTTGTTTCTGCTCGGTCTGGTCACCCTGCAGGCCGCCTTTGGCATGTGGACGGTCACCCTCAAGCTCTGGCCGCAGATCGTCACCGCTCACCTGCTCGGCGGTTTTGCCACCCTGAGTCTGCTGTTTCTGCTGACCCTGCGTCTGTCCGGGCGCTTTGCGCCCCTGAACTTCAGCCCGCGCCTGCGTGCCCTGGCCGCCGCCGCGCTGTTGCTGGTGATCGGGCAGATCGCCCTGGGCGGTTGGGTCAGCAGCAACTATGCGGCGGTGGCCTGCGTTGACCTGCCCACCTGCCATGGCGAATGGTGGCCGGCCATGGACTTCGCCAATGGCTTCCACCTGACCCAGCAGATCGGCCCCAACTACCTGGGTGGGCAACTGGACAGCGATGCCCGTACCGCCATCCATATGAGCCACCGCATCGGTGCCCTGCTGCTCACCCTGGTCCTGCTGCTGCTGGCCTGGCGTCTCAAGGCCAGCGGCCTGCCGCACCTGGGCGGGTTGCTGCTGGCGGCCCTGAGCCTGCAGGTCGCCCTGGGCATCAGTAACGTGATTTTCCATCTGCCGCTGCTGGTGGCTGTAGCGCACAACCTGGGCGGCGCCCTGCTGTTGCTGTGCCTGGTGTTGATCAACTATCAGCTGCGTCTGCCCCTTAGGCAGTCCGAGCGCTATGCCGCGCCCGAACTGGCTGTGCTGGGCAAATAACCAGAACAACAAGGAGAGACCCTATGGCTACTCTACTGCGCGAACACCAGGCCCACGCCAGCTGGCGTGACTATCTGGAGCTGACCAAGCCACGGGTGGTGGTGCTGATGCTGATCACCTCCCTGGTCGGTATGTTCCTCGCCACCCGTGCCGGGGTGCCCTGGCAGGTGCTGATCTTCGGCAATCTGGGCATTGGCCTGTGTGCCGGCGCGGCTGCGGCGGTCAACCATGTGGTGGATCGGCGTATCGACTCGATCATGGCCCGCACGCTCAAGCGTCCGGTGACCGCCGGGCGGGTGTCGCCGGTTGCCGCCCTGGGCTTTGCCCTGCTGCTGGCCGTGGCCGGCATGGCGCTGCTGCTGACCTTTACCAATGAACTGGCGGCTTGGCTGACCCTGGCCTCGCTGCTGGGTTATGCGGTGCTCTACACCGGCTTTCTCAAGCGCGCCACGCCGCAGAACATCGTGATCGGCGGCCTGGCCGGCGCCGCGCCACCGCTGCTGGGCTGGGTCGCGGTGACCGGGCATATCAGTGCCGAGCCGCTGCTGCTGGTGCTGATCATCTTCGCCTGGACCCCACCGCACTTCTGGGCCCTGGCCATCCACCGCAAGGAAGAGTACGCCAAGGCCGATATCCCCATGCTGCCGGTCACCCATGGCGAGCACTACACCAAGGTGCATATCCTGCTCTACACCCTGGTGATGTTCGCCGTCACCCTGCTGCCCTTCGCCATCCATATGAGCGGCCTGCTCTATCTGGCCTGCGCTGTGCTGCTGGGCGGGCGCTTCCTGCACTGGGCCTGGGTGCTGTACCGTGACAGCAAGCCACACGCGGCGATCAACACCTTCAAGTACAGTATCTGGTACCTGTTCCTGCTGTTTATCGCCCTGCTGGTGGATCACTACCTGCTGCTCAACATCTGAGGCCCCATGACCCGTACCCA
The DNA here is from genome assembly GCA_041592855.1 of Pseudomonas sp. Taxonomy (GTDB): domain Bacteria; phylum Pseudomonadota; class Gammaproteobacteria; order Pseudomonadales; family Pseudomonadaceae; genus Aquipseudomonas. The sequence goes on along the minus strand of JBFHPI010000077.1, from coordinate 4,837 downwards.
GATCACCGTTTTCGTCCTTGTCGCCCTGGTTGCCCTGGTGCTCGGCCTGACCGTCAACAAAGTACTGAGCAGCAAAGGCCAGGGTGATCCCACGGTACTGCTCGACGCCGGTATCGTGCTGCTGCCGCAGAGCCGCAGCCTGCCGGCCCTGGCATTGCTCGACCAGACCGGCCAGGCGGTGCAGACCGACGAGCTTAAGGGCCAGTGGAGCCTGCTGTTCTTTGGCTATACCTATTGCCCGGATATCTGCCCGGCCACCCTGGCCCAGTTGCGCCAGCTGCAAGGCCAGCTGCCGGAAGAAACCCGTGAGCGCCTGCGTATGGTGCTGGTCAGCGTCGACCCCAAGCGCGACACCCCGGAGCAGCTGAAGAAGTATCTGGACTACTTCGATGCCGGCTTCCTCGGCCTCACCGGTGAAGAAGCCAATCTGCAGAAATTCGCCAACGCGGTGAGCATTCCCTATATTCCCGCCGATACCAGCCAGGACAACTACACCGTGGATCACAGCGGCAACCTGGTGATCATCGACCCGGAGGGTCGCCAACGCGGCTTTATCCGCGCGCCGCTCAACAATGCCAAGCTGGCCGCCCAGCTACCCGGGCTGATCTCAGGTTCCTGAGGCGCCTGGAAAAGAAAAAACCCGAAGCCATGGCTTCGGGTTTTTTGTTTAACGCAGCGGATCAATCAGCCGTTCTGGCGGATACCGGCTACCAGCCAGGGCTGGTTTTCACCCACTTCACGCTCCAGGCGCCAGCTTTCGCTGAAGGCTTCGCCCTGGTCGAAACGCGAGGTCTTGGCCACACCGGTAAAGGTCAGGGTGGCCACGGTCTTGTCGCTCAGGTCATCCACGCCGTCCAACTGCACATCGAGGTTGTCGATATAGGTGGACTGGAAACCGTCGCCCAGCTCGGCACGCTCGCGGCTGAGGAAGGCCAGCAGCTGCGGGGTGACGAACTCGGCGATCTTGTCCATTTCATTGGCATCCCAGTGCTGCTGCAGGCTGAGGAAATGCTCGCGGCCGGCGCTGACAAAGCTCTGCTCGTTGAACCAGGCCGGAGCATTGATCACCGGCTTGAGCGCTGCGGCGCTGCCACCGAAGATCGAAGCCGGGGCGGCCTGGCCCGGCATTTCCCGCTGCAGCGGTGCGCCGTTGGCCGTAGCGGCCTGCTGGCGACGCGCGGCGAGGAAGCGGAACAGCAGGAAGGCGATCAGACCGAAGATCAGCATATCCATGATCTGCAGCCCTTCGAAGCCGTCACCGAACAGCATGGCGGCCAGCAGGCCACCTGCAGCGATACCGGCCAACGGACCGAGCCAGCGCGAAGCACCACTGGCAGCGGCAGGCTGCTGGCGAGCGGTGCTGTTGGTGGCTGCGCTCTGCTGCTGAGTGGGCGCCTGGCGAGTCTGGTGGCTGGGCGCCGAACCAAAGGATTTACCGCCACCCAGGCGCTTGGCCTCGGCGTCGAAACTGGCGGTACCGAGTCCCAGGCCAAGGAACATGGCCAGGGCGAAGCTAAGGAAACGCTGCATGCTTGTGCTTCTCTTAATGGTTGGAACACTGCGCGGCATCTTGCCCGGCTCACTCGGCCCTGGCTAGTCACAGAATGTTTCGGCCTTTTGCCCGCCTGACCGGCCGCGCGGTAATTCTCTTGGCAGAGCCTTGCCGCGCAGCTGACCTAAATCAGAAGGCCGGTACCACGGCACCCTGATACTTCTCCTCGATAAAGGCTTTGACCTCGGCGCTGTTCAGGGCCTTGGCCAGTTTCTGCAGGGCGGCGTTGTCCTGGCTGTCGGCGCGGGTCACCAGGATATTCACGTAGGGCGAGTCGCTGCCTTCGATCACCAACGCGTCCTGGGTCGGCTTGAGCTTGGCTTCCAGGGCGTAGTTGGTATTGATCAGCGCCAGGTCGACCTGGGTCAGTACCCGCGGCAGGGTGGCCGCTTCCAGTTCACGCACCTTGATGGCCTTGGTGTTCTCCACGATATCTTTCGGCGTGGCGAGGATCCCGGCTTCCGGCTTGAGGCTGATCAGCCCGGCCTTTTGCAGCAGCAGCAGGGCGCGGCCGCCGTTGGTGGCGTCGTTGGGGATCACCACGTTAGCACCCTGCGGCACATCGGCCAGGCTCTTATGCTTGTGCGAGTAGGCGCCGAAAGGCTCGACATGAACGCCGGCAATGCTCACCAGTTCGGTGCCGCGGCTCTTGTTGAACTCATCCAGGTAGGGCTGGTGCTGGAAGAAGTTGGCGTCCAGGCGCTTCTCGGCCACCTGCACGTTGGGCTGCACATAGTCGGTGAACACCTTGATGTTCAGTTCGACACCCTCGGCGGCCAGGGCCGGCTTAACGAATTCGAGAATTTCCGCATGGGGCACGGCGGTGGCGGCGACATTCAGGCTTTCGGCCTGGGCTGAGAGGGCAGCTAAGGCGGCGAGGCCGGCAATCAGTTTTTTCATTATCAGACTCCTTGTGGGATCGGTTGGGAGCGGCGGGTGGCCGCGGTACTAAGGATTTACTTACGGGAAAAGTGCACCACCAGCTTGTCGCCGACGGACTGAAGAATCTGCACCAGCACCAGCAGCAGGATCACCGTCACCGCCATCACATCCGGCTGATAACGCTGATAGCCATAGCGCACCGCCAGATCGCCCAGACCGCCGCCACCGATCAGGCCGCTCATGGCGGTGTAGGACACCAGGGTGATGGCGGTCACCGTGATGGCCGCGATAATCCCAGGCAGGGCCTCGGGCAGCAGCGCGTTGACCACGATCTGCCGGGTGGTGGCGCCCATGGCCTGGGTCGCCTCGATAATGCCGCGGTCCACCTCGCGCAGGGCGGTTTCCACCAGGCGGGCGAAGAACGGCGTGGCCCCCACCACCAGCGGCGGGATGGCGCCGGCAACGCCCAGCGAAGTGCCGGTGAGGATCACGGTAAAGGGGATCATCACGATCAGCAGGATCACGAAGGGCACCGAGCGCAGGATATTCACCAGCAGCGACAGAAAGCCGTAGAAGGCCTTCTGTTCGAACATCTGCCGTGGGCTGGTCAGGAATAGCAGCACCCCCAGCGGCAGGCCCAAAAGCACGGTAAACAGCATGGAGCCGCCGAGCATGCTCAGGGTGTCCAGGCTGGCGTAGCCGATTTCCGTCCAGTCGACGTTCGGCAGCAGGCGAGTCAGTAGATCGTCCATCAGCGCAGCACCTCCAGATGCACGTCGGCGGCGGCGAAGCAGGCCAGGGCGGCGTCCAGGTCGCCGCCGGTCAGGGCCAGGGTCAGCTGACCGTAGGGGGTGTCCTTGATCCGGTCGATACGCCCGGCGAGGATGCTGTAATCCACCCCGGTCTGCCGCGCCACGCTGCCCAGCAGCGGCGCGTAGGTGGCCTCACCCTGGAAGGTCAGGCGCAGGATGCGGCCCTGCACATGGGCGAAATCGTCACGCTGCTCGTTCTCGTCGATCTGCTCGGCTTCCTGCACGAAGCGCTTGGTGGTGGCGTGCTGCGGGTGCAGAAAGACCTCGGCCACCGGGCCGGATTCGACGATGACCCCGGCATCCATCACCGCCACGCGGTCACAGACCCGGCGGATCACGTCCATCTCGTGGGTGATCAGCACGATGGTCAGGTTCAGCTCGCGGTTGATCTCGGCCAGCAGCTGCAATACCGAGGCCGTGGTCTGCGGGTCGAGGGCGCTGGTGGCCTCGTCGCACAGCAGAATCTTCGGCTCGGTGGCCAGGGCGCGGGCAATGCCGACCCGTTGTTTCTGCCCACCGGAGAGCTGGGCGGGATATTTATTGGCGTGATCCTGCAGTCCCACCCGGGCCAGCAACTCGGCCACCCGGGCATTGATTGCACTGCGCGGCAACTCACCGGCCAGCTTCAGCGGCAGGGCAACGTTGTCCGCCACAGTCTTGGATGAGAGCAGGTTGAAGTGCTGGAAGATCATCCCGACTTGCTGGCGGAAGCGGCGCAGGCCGTTGGCGTCGAGGGCGGTGACATCTTCGCCGTCGATCAGAATGCGTCCGCCGGATGGCTGTTCCAGGCGGTTGATCAGGCGCAGCAGGGTGCTCTTGCCGGCGCCGGAGTGACCGATGATGCCGAATACCTCACCGCGGGCGATATGCAGATCGGTGGCGTGCAGGGCAGGAATGTCCTGGCCACCGACGCGGTACGCCTTGTGGACCTGTTGAAAATCAATCACGAATAAACCTTTTGGGTTCGTTGCCGGACCGGGTAGGCCACTGCCTTGCGCCGCAGGTGCCGGGATGGGCGGTGTGCTGGGCAAGGTCGTTTAAGAGGCGCTAGTCTAGCTGGCGCTGTTTAGGTCTCAAAAATCTTTGTGGCGCTATGGTTATAACCAGAGTGCATTTACAGGATGGCTACACTGCGCAAGTGTAGCCATTAGCAGGCCGTTGAAAAACGTAGGCGAGGCAGGCAAGACAAGGCAAAAATGGCCGAAAAAGCGGAGTGTACAAGTTGTACATGAGCATTTTGAGACCATTTTTAACGCAGGATTGCCCACGCAGGTAGTTTTTCAACAGCCTGCTAGGCGCGGCGTTTGGGCCAGGCAAAGCTCAGCAAAAACAGCGCGGCAGCGCTGACCACGATGGACGGACCGGCCGGGCTGTCTTGATACCAAGACAGACTCAGGCCGCCACAGACCGCGACGATGCCCAGCAGGCTGGCGCCCAGGGCCATCTGTTCCGGGGTACGGGCATGGCGCTGAGCGGCGGCGGCGGGGATGATCAGCAACGAGGTGATCAGCAGCACACCGACAATCTTCATTGCCACGGCGATCACCACGGCGATCAGCAGCATCAGGCTCAGGCGAATCGCCGCCACCGG
>JBFHPI010000076.1:0-10566 GCA_041592855.1 Pseudomonas sp. | reverse complement strand
GATATTCAGGCCCAGGCCGCTGCCGCCCTGGCCTAGGCGCGTGGTGAAGAAGGGGTCGAAAATCCGCGGCAGATGTTCTTCGGCAATGCCATGGCCATTGTCCGAAAGGGCCAGCTCGATCCAGCCGGGCTCGTAGACGAAGGCATACAGGCCGATCTTGCCGTGCTCCAGGCCCTGCAGACCATGGATCAGGGCATTGTTGATCAGATTGACCAAGACCTGGCCCAGAGCGCCGGGATAGCTGTCCAGCTCGATGCTGTCGTCGATATTGCTGTCGATCATAAAGGGCGTTTTCTTAAGGGTCGGTCCCAGGGTGATAAGGATTTCCTTGACCACTTCGCTCAGCTGAAAGCGCCGGCGTTGCGAACCGGCCTGATCCACGGCCACCTGCTTGAAGCTGTTGATCAGTTCGCTGGCCTTGCGCAGATTGCGTACCAGGATATCGGTGGCGGTCTTGTTGTCCTCGATAAACTGCTCCAGGGTCGAACGCTTCAGCGCCCCGCTCGCCACGGCGGCGGCGATCTCGCGGCCATGGTCTTCCAGAGTGCTGGCGGCCATCAGGCTGTTGCCCACGGGGGTGTTCAACTCATGGGCGATACCGGCGACCAGGGACCCCAGGGCCGCCAGTTTCTCGCTCTGCACCAGCTCGTCCTGGGCATGCTGCAGGGTGCCCATGGCCTTGTTCAGCTCGTCGTTGCTGCGGGTCAGGGCCTCGGTGCGTTCGGCGACCCGTTGCTCCAGGCTGGCATTGAGTTCGCGGTAGGCGACTTCCGCGCGCTTCTGGTCGGTGACATCGATATCCATGCTGACGAACAGCTGGCCGCCGTCGTTGCCGGGAATGGCAAAGGTGGTGGTCAGCACATGGACAGTGCGCTGAGCGTCGAGCTGGACTTCATTGAGATAGGGACCGACCCCCGCACCCTTCGCGGCCTCTCTGAGAATCGCCATAAACAGGCGCTGCTGGGCCTTGCTCTGAAATAGCTGATCGAGGGTTTTGCCCAGGGCTTCGCCGCGGCTGATGCCATAGATGGTTTCGCTGGCATGGTTCCACAGCAGCACCTGGCCGTTGGCATTGAACCATTGCACGGCCACATTGGGGGTGTTTTCCAAGGTGGCGAGCAAACGAGTTTCGCTCTCGCGCAGGCTCTGGGCAGTGTCCAGCAGGGCCTGTTCACGCTCACGGATGGAGGAGATCATGCGTTTAAGGCTGCTGCGTAGGACATTTAGCTCGCTGATGCTGCTATGCGCCATGGGCAGGTCATAGCGGCCATTGGCAACCTCCTCCGCATGACGGGTGAACTGCGAGATTTTCCGCGCCAGCACCCAGCTGATACGCCCGGCCAGTAGCAAGGCGGCGGCCAGGGCCAAGCCGAGAGCACCGAGTATGCGTTTCCAGGTTTGACTAATCAGGGCGTAGGCCTTGTGCTGAGGCTGGGCGATCAGTACCTGCCATTGCGGTCCCTCGACACGGCGCGCAAGGCCCAGCAGGGCTTGGCCATCGAGCTCGAAATTGCGTACTGCGGGGTCATGCAGCACCTGCAGGTGACCCAGGTTAAGGGTGTGAGTGGCATCCTGGCTGTGTGAGTCGGCAATCAGCTGGTGCTGGCGGTCGACAATGCGGATCTGCAGTGTGCCGTCCTGGCTCAGTTGCCGGGCCAGTTGCGGCAGCGGGCTGATTGCCACCTCTCCGATCAGGGTGCGGGCGCCGGCTGGCAGAGCGAGGGCCACGGCAGGGCGGGCGCTGACGGTGGAGAGAAAACTGTTGGACCAGACGGCCCGCTGCTGGCTATGCGCCTGCCTGACAAACTCGCGAGCCGAGATATCCAGACCCAGAAGGTTGCGCCTGTACTGCCGCTTGCCGCTCGGCAGGCCGATGGCACGGATCAGGCCCTGTTCATCGCTCAGGTAGATGGCTTCGTAGAAGTTTGAACTGTCGGCATAGGCGTCCAGCAGTGTCTGAATGTGCTCGTCGTCCAGCACCTGACCGGCGTCGAACAGCTTGCTCAGCGTCACCAGCTCACGGTCGGCAGTGCTGAAGTGGCGCTCCAGTTGAGTGGCCACCGAGTCGGCCGCCAGCGACTGGCGATGCTGCACATCCTGTTTCAGCATGGGCGCGTAATACAGGTGGAAAAACAGGCCTATAGCCAGCACCGGTGTACAGGCCACCAGAATGAACTGGCTGGCCAGGCTCATCAGCAAGGGGCGCTGGCGACGCACTCTAATTGAGGCTGATGAAGCGACCATCCTTCACCACCATAAGGAACGCGCGACTGTCACTGTCGCCGTAATCGTCGAATACGATCGGGTATTGCAAACCCTGAAACGTGCGGATTCGCAGCAGTGTTTGCTTCAGATGTTCATCGGGCCGGCGTTGTTGCAGGGCGGTGAGCAGTACGCGGGTGGCGTTGTAGCCGCTGACCGCGCCGGTATCGATGCCCTGGCCGAAGCGCGCCTGATAACGCTGCTTGAAATCGATAAAACCGGCTGACTGGTCAGCCAGATTGTAGCCCTGGGCGGTAATCAGGCCTTCTACGGCCTGACCACCCATTTCCAGCAGCGCATCGGCAGCGGCCCAGGCCGGAGCTGCCAGCGTCAATCGGGGCTCGCGCTGGCGCAACTGGGTCGCCAGCAGGGCTGTGTCCAGGGCACTGCTGATCAGGAGAACGCCCTCGGGTTGCTCAGCCAGAGCTTGTTCAGCCAGCGCGGCAAAATCGTGCTGCGGGTCGCGGTGGAATTCGATAAGCCGGCCGAGACTCAGGCCATTGGCCGGCATCAGGCGGATAAAGTCGTCCAGCCAGGGGCGGGTAAAACTGTGGTTGCTCAACTCGATCAAGACGGTTAGCCGTGTCAGACCCTGCTTGCTCAGTTGGGCCGCGATCACTGGGGCGTCCGGGTTCTTGTGGGTCAGGGTGCGAAAGAACATATCGTCGCGGCCGGCCAGCAATGGGCTCAGCGTGGTGCCGCCCATAAGCAGGATGCCAGCTTCTGTGAACAGTGGGGCCAGCTGCTCAGCCATGGTGCTGGTCATGGGCCCCAGAGCAGCATCGACCCCCAGGGCAATCAGCTCCTCACCGGCCTGCCTGGCCATGGCTGGATCCAGGCCGTCATCGCGATACAGCAGTTCGATGGGTTGACCCTGTATGCCCCCCTTGGCGTTGACCTCCTCGACGGCCAGCTGCATGCCGTTGCGGCCAGCGATACCGAGGCTGGCGCTGGGGCCCGAAACGTCGACGATGACGCCCAGGCGCACAGGCTTGGGCGCTACGGAAGACTCCTCGCAGGCGCTCAGCAGCAGGGCACTCACGATCAGGCAGCAGTGCAGCAGATGGACTCGCAGCATGATGACCTCAGGGCTGTTGGGCCTGGATAAAGTCGAGCAGTTCGGGCAGTGCCAGCGGCTTGGCGAAAAGATAGCCCTGGCCTTCATGGCAGCCCATCTGCTGCAGCAGCAGCGCCTGGTCGCGTTGCTCTATGCCCTCGGCGACCAGTTCCAGCTGCAGGCCGCGACCGAGCTGGATAATGGTGTCGACGATACGCCGACTGCCGACGCTCTGGCACATCTGGCGGACGAAGCTGAGGTCGATCTTCAGGCGGTCCACGTTCAGTTGTTCCAGGTAGCTGAGCGAAGAAAAACCGGTGCCAAAGTCGTCGATTGCCAGACTCACGCCCAGCTGCTTGATCCGCGCCAGCTGGTCGCGCAGCCGGTCGCTGTCGAGCATGGCGATGGACTCGGTGATCTCCAGCTCCAGGTGCTGCGGGTCGATGGCGCTTGCCTGCAGGACCTGCTGCAGGCTGTCGAAGAAGTCGTCCTGACGAAACTGCACCATGGACACATTGACCGCCATGCGCAGGGCGTGGCTGCTGTGCTGGCTCAGTTGGGCGAGATCGTGGCAGGCGCGGCGCAGTACCCAGTCACCGAGGCTGACAATCAAGCCGGAGCTTTCCGCCAGGGGGATAAACTGGCTGGGAGGGAGCAGCTCACCGGCCTGGTTGCGCCAGCGCAGCAGGGCTTCGACACCGATCAGGCGCTGGTCCTGCAGGTTGAACTGCGGCTGGTAGACCAGAAACAGGCGTTCGCGCTCGAAGTCGGCGCGCAGCGCCTGGAGCAGTTCGACCCGGGCGCGGGTGGCCTGCTCCATGTCCCGACTGAAATGGCTGAGCGTGCCACGCTGGTGCTGCTTGCCATGCTTGAGGGCGATGCTGGCGGCCTTGAGCGCGTCATGGCCCTGGCCGTCGACCTGATCCAGGCGCGTCAGGCCAATGGTCACGCTGACCCGCTGGCTGAGGCCGGCGACGCTCAGGGGGCGGCTAAACAGCTGCTGCAGGTACTCGTCGCTCAGCGCCTGGGTGCTGGCGAGGATGGCGAACACATCGCCGCTGACCCGGGCCAGCTGGGCGTCGGCCGGCAGTGATTGCTGCAGGCGGGTGCAGGCCGCTTGCAGCAGGGCATCGCCATGGGCATGGCCGAGGGTATCGTTGAGTTCGGCAAAGCCGTCGATATCGATCAGTGCCAGGCTGCTGTTGGCACGCTGCGGGTCGGCCAGCAGGCGGTCCAGGGCCTGAATCAGCACCAGGCGGTTGGGAATGTGCAGCAACTGATCGTTATAGGCGTGATCCTTGAGCTGGCTGAGCAACAGGACATTGTCCAGGGTGACGATGATATTGCTGCAAAATACCTCCAATAATTGCCGGTCCAGCTCGCTCAGGGGGCGCTCGGTCTGCAGGTAGGCGGCCATATGGTTGTGGCTCTGGCCAGGAAAGAACAGGGTCGTCGAGCTGTCCGTATAGAGGTTGCGCCGCTCGGCCAGGGCCAGTCTGAGGGCACCGGCCACCTGGCGGTCGGGCAGTTCGCCGAGCTGTTTGTCGATGCAGTCGGTCAGGTTGCCGGCCGCCGCCACGATCAGCGCGCTGGCCGGCGAGGCCTGATGGTCATAGGCGCACACCAGCCCCTCTGGCGGCAGGCCGAGCAGGCCGCAGATCTGGGTGATAATGCCGGCGGCAAACTCGCTGACACCCTTACGAGCCAGCAGGTGGCTGCTGGCGTGGATCACCATGCCCAGGCCTCGGCGACTGGCGTTGATGGTATGGATCTGGTCGTAGGAGCGGATCGCCGTGGTCAGGGCGGTGTACAGGCGGTTACGGGTCAGCTCGGATTTGGTCTTGTAGTCGTTGATGTCGTAATCACGGATGGCTTCCAGTTCCGGGGCATAGCCCGGTTGCCCGGTGCGCAGGATGATGCGCGTCTCGCTGTTATCCAGCTCCTGGCGGATGCGCCGTACCAGATGCAGGCCGGCTTGTTCGGACTCCATCACCACGTCCAGCAGGATCACCGCGATCTGGGCCTGCTCGCCAAGCAGGTGCATGGCCTCGCTGGCCGAGTAGGCATGCAGGAATTTCAGTGGGCGACCGAGAATCTGGGTGTTGGCCAGGGCAAAGCAGGTGGACTGATGCACATCCTGGTCGTCATCGACGATCAGCACCTGCCAGCAGCCTCTGGAGTGCTCAGCGTGCTCGGTGTGGCCTTCATCATCGAAGGAAAACAGCTCGTCGTCGGCAGTCGTGCTCATGGGGTGGCCTTTCAAATGGGCGCCTGTCCATTCGGTGGCTTGGCGAGGTCTCTGTGAACCCCTGGATGACCACCGGGCACGGGGGTGGGCCAAGCGTGCGTATCCGCGTAGCGTTAGATTCACGGCGACTGGTGTGCCGGCGTTCCTAGCAGTCTAGGTGAAATAAACGGCCATGTTGTCTGGGCAGGCCGCGACCTGTGCAAGGCGCGGCGCAGGGGCGCTTGCTAGGAAGGCGTCTGCTGGTTTTTCAACAGGTCGCGGATTTCACTCAGCAGTTCCTGCTCCTTGGTTGGCGCAGGTGGGGTCGAGGGCGCGGCTTCCTCCTCGCGCTTGAGACGATTGATCACCTTGACCCCCATAAAGATGGCAAAGGCGACAATCAGAAAATCAATCACGCTCTGGATAAACTTGCCATAGGACAGGGTCACGGCGGCAATATCTCCCTCGGCGGCTTTCAGCACGATGGCCAGGTCGGAGAAATCCACTCCGCCGATCAGCACCCCCAGCGGTGGCATCACCACATCGCCGACAAAGGACGAGACGATCTTGCCGAAGGCGGCACCGATGATGATGCCCACGGCCATGTCGACGACGTTGCCCTTGACCGCAAAGGCCTTGAATTCACTCAGAATGCTCATGTTGCTGTCCCTGATGGATGGTGGTCGGTTGAGTGTAATCCAGCCTTTCGCTCATGCCAGCGTCTATCACTCGGGGAAGTTCACTTCAGGCAGGGACTCGAAGCCGGGCTTGGCCAGCAGGTAGCCCTGGAACAGCTCGACTCCCATATCGCGCAGTGCTTGCAACTCTGCCGAGGTTTCCACCCCCTCACCGATGACCTGGATCTTCAGCTTGCGACACATCTGCAGGGTGGCTTCCACCAGGATTTGGCGCACCGGGTCCTGATCGATATTGCGGATCAGCTGCATATCCAGCTTGATCAGGTCGGGCTGGAAATCGGCCAGCAGGTTGAGCCCGGCATAACCGGCGCCGAAGTCGTCGATGGCGGTCATAAAGCCCTGCTTGCGATAGGCGCGCAGGATATTGGTCAGGTGGTCGATATCCAGCACCTGTTCCTGTTCGGTGACTTCGAAGATGATCCGTGACAGGGGGAATTTGAACTGTTCGGCCGCCTCCAGGGTGGCGCGAATGCATGTCTCCGGCTTGTACACGGCGTTGGGCATAAAGTTGATCGAGATCTTGCCTGGCATCTGCAGGCGGGCCGCCCACTCCAGCGCCGTGACCCGGCAGGCCTGGTCGAAGGGGTAGAGGTTATCGCGGTTGAGTCGATCCAGCAGGCTGCCGGCCGACTCGCCGGCAGCGCCGCGCACCAACGCCTCATGGGCAAACACCTGACGGCTGTTGATATCGACGATCGGCTGGAAGGCCATGCTGATGGGTAAGTCCAGTCCTTTGCCATCACGGCAGGCGGAACAGCCTGTGGGCTTGCTCATGCGCAGTCTCTGTAGAAAAGTGGGTGTTTGGTCTTTGCAAAGACCATAGCAGATCAGTCGCAATATGCGCCCAGGCAATCTGCGGCAGATCTCAACACCTTGGGCTAGGCTCAGAACAGGCCGTCAAGAGGATGTCGCCATGCCCCTGCAACACCATCCGCTGTCAAGGGAGTTCCCCGAGCTTAAGGACGCTCTGCGTCGCCTGATCGGTCAAGATGGACACTTTGCTCGCCTGGTAGAAGAGTATGAAGAGCTCGACAAGCGCATCTATGAGGTGGAGAGCGGACGCGTGGCCATGGATGAGCTGATGCTGGCCGGCCTGAAAATGCAGCGGGTGGGCCTCAAGGATGAGCTGGCCGACAGGATGCGTGCCGCTGGATAGAAGGCTGTTGATCCCGATCAACTCATCACGGATACCGCCGGCTTAGGCTTGAGGCATCTCTAGTGAGGAGTTGCCTTATGCACGTTGAACACCATGCCCTGGTCAAGGACTTCCCCGAGCAGCGCGAAGCGCTGCACGCATTGCGTCAGCAGGACAGTGCCTTTGCCCGCCTGGCGGAGAGCTATGAAGCTCTGGACAAGCGCATCTGTCGTATCGAAGACGGCATCGAGCTGCTCGCCGACGACGCCCTCGGCCAGCTCAAGCAGGAGCGCGTGGCCCTCAAGGATGAAGTGGCACGTCGTTTGAGAAAGGCTGCGGGGCACTGTTGCGGCTGTGGTAATGGCTGTGGCGCCTAGGCTGTAAATATATCCAGTTATTTCGTATGATCCGGGCTCAGTTTTCCGAGGAGTCCGGCATGGCCAAGGCCAAACGCATCTACGGCTGCACCGAGTGCGGCGCGACCTTTCCCAAGTGGGCCGGCCAGTGTGGCGAGTGCGGCGCCTGGAATACCCTGGTGGAAACCCTGATCGAGGCCAATGCCGCCGCTTCCAGTGGGCGGGCCGGCTGGGCCGGCGAGCAGGCGCAGATCAAGACCCTGGCCGAGGTCAGCGTTGAGGAAGTTCCGCGCTTCTCCACCGCCTCCGGCGAGCTGGATCGCGTGCTTGGGGGCGGTCTGGTGGATGGCTCGGTGGTGCTGATCGGCGGCGACCCGGGCATTGGCAAGTCGACCATCCTGCTGCAGACCCTGTGCAATATCGCCACGCGCTTCCCAGCACTGTATGTCACCGGTGAGGAGTCCCAGCAGCAGGTGGCCATGCGCGCCCGGCGTTTGGGTTTGCCGGAAGACCGGCTCAAGGTCATGACCGAAACCTGCATCGAGGCCATTATCGCCACCGCCCGGGTGGAAAAGCCCAAGGTGATGGTTATCGATTCGATCCAGACGATTTTCACCGAGCAGCTGCAGTCCGCCCCCGGCGGCGTCGCCCAGGTGCGAGAGAGCGCCGCGCTGCTGGTGCGCTTTGCCAAGCAGAGTGGCACGGCGATCTTTCTGGTCGGCCACGTGACCAAGGAAGGCGCCCTGGCCGGGCCGCGGGTGCTGGAGCATATGGTCGACACCGTGCTGTATTTCGAGGGTGAGTCCGATGGTCGCCTGCGTCTGCTGCGGGCGGTGAAGAACCGTTTTGGCGCGGTCAACGAGCTGGGTGTGTTCGGCATGACCGACAAGGGCCTGAAGGAGGTCACCAACCCCTCGGCGATCTTCCTCACCCGCGCCCAGGAGGAAGTGCCGGGCAGCGTGGTCATGGCCACCTGGGAAGGTACCCGACCAATGCTGGTTGAGGTGCAGGCCCTGGTCGACACCAGCCATATGGCCAACCCGCGCCGTGTGACCCTGGGGCTGGATCAGAACCGCCTGGCCATGCTGCTGGCGGTGCTGCACCGCCACGGTGGCATTCCCACCTACGATCAGGATGTGTTTCTCAATGTGGTCGGCGGGGTCAAGGTGCTGGAAACCGCCTCCGACCTGGCGCTCATGGCTGCGGTGATTTCCAGCCTGCGCAATCGTCCGCTGGCCCATGATGTGCTGGTGTTTGGTGAGGTGGGGTTGTCCGGTGAGATCCGCCCGGTGCCGAGCGGCCAGGAGCGCCTGAAGGAAGCGGCCAAGCACGGCTTCAAGCGCGCCATCGTACCCAAGGGCAATGCGCCGAAAGACCCGCCGCCGGGTTTGCAGGTGATCGCGGTGACGCGCCTGGAACAGGCGCTGGATGCGCTGTTTGACTAGGACGTTGGTTTAGAGGGGGGCGACCCTGGGGCGCTGGCTGCGGCGTTCTGCCGCGACCGAGCTCTGGGAGAAATTGACCTGGGTCAATGGTTAGCAAGCTATCGGAGAGCAGCATAAAGGCGTATCCACGTTAAGGAGACGCCAGCATGTTCTTGTTCTTCGATTTTTTCTCCCGCGCGTTCAACTTCGATGTTCAGGCCGTACAGACCCGTGAGGCGCGCCGTGACATGCCGCGCCAGCGCTCACGTCGTCAGTAGGCCGGGCCGGGGCGCTTCAGTCCTCTTCGCCGAGGGCAGCCAGCTCCCGCTCCAGCAGACTCTCGTCGCCCAGGTTGAGTTCAACCAGACGGCGCAGGTGGCTGATGGAGTCCAGATCGATATGCCGGCAGACAAAGCCGAGCAGCTCGCCCTGGGTGCGGGTCAGCACCACTTCCATCTGTACTTGGGCTTCGTCGTTGAGGGTAATACGTACCTCGAATGGCTGGTGTGGGTCGCCGTTCCAGCCCTTGGGCTGCTTGACCAGTACACCCTTGAGCGAGACGTCGTGCAGCGCCACTGTCCAGGTGCGTTCGCCCTGGCTGATTTCGGTGGGCGCGTCGAAGGCGATACGTTGAAAACGTCGACGCTCGTTGGCTGTTGCGCTCATGCAAAAACTCCTGCTGGGTTTAATCCACTATAGCCAAGGCTGGCCTGGCTGGCGTGTTTTTATGACGTCAGCTTTGCCGGCCGCGGGCACAGTTTGTAAGGTGGGCAAGCCTTCGGTATGTCGCGCTCTGTGATGGTCGGGATAAAGATTCTTGGCGCAGTCTGGAGCTATTGCTGTTTGACACCGGACTGGCAACTAGGTGTGTGCTGATGATGAAGTGGCACTATCCATTACCGGGTTGTTTGATCTGATGGGTTTCGCCCCTTACAGGCGACTTACTTGATTCGCTGCGCTCACCCTTCGGGCCAGCCTACAGCTGTTCCTCCGCTTCGCTTCGTAGCTTTTGCTTGTGCAAAGAAAGTAAGCAAAGAAACACACCCCGCCATCCGGCCCCGACTGCGCCGGGGTTATTCGCTTCGCTCACCCTGCGGGCCAGCCTGCGGCTGTTACTTCACTGCGCTACGTTTCCCTCGCTCCATCACCGCTCCAGGGGCCCGCCACGAAGGGCCATCCCTGGCCCATCGCGGCTCTCGCGGCATCCATGCCGCTCAACCCCTTTACACGGAGATTCCACTCGGCCTCCTGATGGGGGCTTGGGCGTCGTCTATACAAGTGCGGCTAAAGAGCAGAAGCGCAAGCATAAACACCATCGAAAAGCACAGACACTGCGCAGTGCCTGATTAAGAAAATCTTGCAAGCTCGCGACCCGGTCCCGTCAGGAGGCCGAGCGCAGGTGTTGCG